>JASFPP010000012.1:0-37335 GCA_050115915.1 Candidatus Aminicenantota bacterium | reverse complement strand
GCCCGCATTCTCTGCGTAGAGGTGATCGTTGTATTGGGAGATCGTAATGATAAAATCTCGGCTTAGTTCATACTGGCCGACAAACTCTTTTAGAATCTTAGGGTCCAGAGATATGGAAGGCCTATTGAAAAAAGCGTTTTTGATATATCTTTGGGCTTTTTCGAAATAAGAGGGGAATCGGGGATCGAGCCCCCTGTCGATGATCTCTTGATAGCAGGTAAGGGCATCTTGACGCTTGCCTAAAAGATCGTAAGATACCCCTTTTCTCAAATAGATCATCTGCATCAGCTGTTCGGGCGGCCATGGGATCATACGAAAATCTCTGTCACCATCGAGAGCTTGATTAAAATATTGTATGGCTGCTTCGTAATGTCCCTGGAAGTACGCGGAATTAGCTTTTTCAGTTGCGGCCCAGGTGGATTTAGGATTCAGTTCGAGAGACTTATCCAGGAATACCTCGCCCTCTGCGTACTGGCGCTCTGCAAGAAGTTTTCGTCCTTTGGCAGCGAAGATCCAGACTCGGATGCTGTCGTCCCACCTCAATACTTTGAACTCAGGATCCAGCAGAACCCTATCGGGTTTATAAGGAACTTTAAAGCGGAATGCAATATTTTTATAATCCACGAGTTTCTCGAAGATTTCCTGAGTCTGACCTTTCATCACTACGATCTCGAGTGGCATTCGGAAGTTCATCTGGTTCTGATTGATCAGAGCTGTTATTCTAAACTCATCTTCTCCAACCGGAACTATTGAATAGCTAAATTTGTAATCTGGAATTCCCGTTCCGTATACCCATTGGTCGAAAAACCATGTGAGTGAGCTTCCATACGCCTCTTCGGCTTTTGCCTTCAGATCATTGATCCCTGCGGATTGCAGGTGATAGCTATTGATAAATTCTTTCAGCATACCGAAGAATTTTTTATCGCCCATGAGGTGGCGAAGCATATGGAGCACATAAAAACCTTTGGCATAGAGAAAATCACCTCCGCTCTCTAATGTGAAGAACTTGGTGAGTGGCACAGTCTCTTCTCCGGAAAGAGCAATCATCCTCTGCAACCCGAGGTCTGTTTGGAATTGCTCCTCGCTCGTTTTTGAGCGGATGTATGCCCTGGCCATGTACTCGGCCGGAGCTTCAACGACAAAGCAGTAGTCCTCGGGCGATTTGGGTCGCACGGCCCCGCCGAACCAGTGATGGGCCAGCTCGTGACTCCATGTCCAATCGGAATAGGCATATTTTTGGGAAAATTCCTCAAAATCGATGTAGGTGAGTCCCTCGAGACCCACCGGATTCATCTTCGCTCGAGCGGTCACGATGTTAAGCGTGGGATATGGATACGGCCCCAGGAATTTTTCATAGAATTGTAATATCTCCTCAGCTTTTTCTGCTCCGATTTTTGCAAGGACGGGATTATCACTGTCCATGTAAACATCGATCCTGCGTTCTCCGTATTGATGGGTGTAGCGTTTGAAAGGACCTGCAAAGACAAAATAATAGTTCGACGCGCCATAGCTCTTCCAGTGAGATGTCTTCTTTTCGCCCTTAACCTCGGTTGAAACCTCCTGACCACTGGTTACAATCTCATAATCTTGAGGGACCGTGAATGTAAAGTCAGCCGGGGCCTGATCGGTATAATAGTCGTTCACTGGGTACCATTTCCACATGAAAAAGTAGTTGCCTCGGGGAGAATCCGTTTTTGTAGAGGAAGGAGATCCTCCACTCAAGAGCAGGGGAAAACGACAAATGTAATCAAACTCGATCTTTGTTTCTTTTCTTGCTTTGAGATACCAGGGGAGAGAGAAGACCACATAGTCAGCGTTCTCGGGCTGATTGAATTTGAGATATTGACCATTCTTGGCACGAACACTTTTGATCCTGGCTCTTCGATCGATCTCGAAGACTCCATAGTCAAATCCCTTGTCCACGATCTGGAATTCAACGACGGCCTTTGCTTTTACTATAGGAGTATTTGCTTTTAACTCTGCGTGGAGTTCGTAATGGATGATGTTGATATTCGGGAATTGCTCCATCCCAGGCACATAATCGTTTTGAGCGAACGCTTTTACAGAAAATGAGGATAGATACAATGCAATCGCAATGAACAAATGAAAATGTCGTTGAAACGTCATAACAACAGGTCTACACAGAATATGCATTCATTTTTTTGTACAGTCAAGCTTTCCGTCTGTTAAACCGTTTTCGAAAAAATATTTTGAAAAATTATATATTTTCAAATCATGTTTTTTTATAATGTTGCGTTTTATGGGCTGGGCTGCCCAGCTAACTTGGTTCCTTAGGTCAAGCGCCGAACAGCCCAGAAGGAGAATGAACGAAAAGGCAAATGGGCCGAAGCCCAAGTGCTCTTTCTTCCAAATCTATTTCAACAACTGAATTTCCATCCTCGATATCCATCGATTTTGGACATCTTGATCCGCAGCAATTTTAATCGTAACGGTTCGAATGGGATGGCTCTGAGAATAGATCATCACCCAAGCCTAACAAGAGAAATAGGATATAGATTATTGCTTTCTTGACATTCCCATTCAGGTGATTTTGATTCATAACCCCCCTTTTGGGCTGGATTTATAATCCATTATCATCAATACGCATTAACTGTTAGTCTGTCAATGAGCATCGCAACGATGACACATTATTTCCCATCTTTTCACACTATTCCACTTTATTCACACAGAATCCCATGTTAGTTGGGCTAAGTGCCCAAGAAAGGGAAAGTGGTCGATGAAATTTGACAACCATTTCATTTTTTGTTTAAATATAATCCATGGCAATTGAGGGGGAATGATTGCGAAACGACAAAATTCTTGATTCTTGGAAAGAAATAACAGAATATCTCAAGCGATCTAGAAAAACGTGTATACGCTGGGAAAAGGAACACGGTCTTCCCATCCATCGTCTCGATGATACACCAAAATCCAGAGTTTATGCGTACAAGGATGAATTAGACCGTTGGATGGATAAGAAACTAAAAAAAACTGCATTTCGGTCAATTGCGGCCCGAGTTTTCAAGCGGAAAAAGATGTAAATTCTTTTTGAGTGGAAAAATCCTCCCCTATCTATCAAGTTTTGATCTATGGATAACTCAAAGAGAAGGATACGAGTCTATATAATAAATTGCAATTCAGTTTTAGAATTTGAGGGGGAATGAATGAAAGATGGTCAGATCCTGGATTCCCGAAGGAAATTTCTGAGTATTTGGGACGATCCAGGAAAACCTGCCTCCATTAGGAAAAGGAGTTTGGCCTCCCCATCCACCGTTTTGATAGCACCCCAAAAGCAAGAGTATTTGCGTATTAGGGGGGATTGGATTTCTTATCTTTATGATGGTATAAAGCCATAAGAATGGCCGATTGATAAATTGGCCAAAGAAAATTGATGTAAACCAAATTGATTCGGATGAACCTAGGAATCTTCATAATCGAAAAACTATGCCACACCATATTCTTCCCTTGAAGAGCAAAGAGGATTACTTCACAAGAAAAAAAATCGAAAGAAGAAAGCGAGGAAAGATAAAGGAAAAGAACACAAATTAGATCCGCAAATACTCGGTTTAGAGAAAGAGGTAGTCTCGAAATATGGAAAACACATCGACCCCAGAGCTAAAAAGAGTTATGGGCCTGCCCCATGCCACAGCTATGGTGGTGGGTATTATCATCGGCGCCTCCATTTTTGTCCAGCCATCCGAGATAACCGCTCAGATGCCTTCAGTCCCTGGCGTGTTTTTAGTCTGGCTGGTCTCAGGAATTTTGACATTTTTCGGTGCTCTTGTGTGTGCAGAGCTGGCCTCCATATTCACCAAAACAGGAGGAGTCTATATCTATTTAAAGGAGGCCTACTCCCCATCGGTGGGGTTTCTGTGGGGATGGGCGATGTTCTGGATCATGCATTCCGGGATTATTGCTGCGATCGCTGTCATCTTTGCCCGATATATCGACTACTTTTTTCCTTTGGGGGCTTTGGGGATTAAAGCGGTCGCCATTGCTGTTATCCTCTTCCTTTCAATTATCAATTATCTCGGCGTTAAACAGGGGAGCAGGCTGCAGTTGCTCTTTACTCTGGGTAAAGTCTTTGCAGTCGTTTTTATCATCGCGGTCGGATTCATCCTTGGTTCGCGAGCGTCCGAACATTTTGTGGCTGGGAGCTTTTCCAATCAGAGCATTTCCATCCACAGCTTTTTTCTCGCTCTTGTGGCGGGTTTGTTTGCCTTCGGGGGATGGCACATGGTGACGTACAGTTCTGAGGAGACTATCGATCCCCAAAAGACGATCCCACGGGCTTTAATGTTGGGAACTCTTATAGTCACTCTCTGTTATATCGCCATGAATGCTGTGTACATGTATATTTTGCCCTTGGACAGGGTTGCGTCCTCCACGCGGATCGCTGCCGATGCTGCAAACACTTTGATTGGGTTCGGCGGAGGCGCCTTTATGTCGGCTTTGGTTATCTTCTCGACTTTTGGGGCCTTGAACGGGATCATCCTCTGTGGACCAAGGGTGTATTATTCTATAGCTCAGGATGGGCTTCTGTTTCAATGGGTGGGAGATATCCATCCCAAATTCCGGACCCCCCATAAAGCCATTTTTCTTCAAGCCATATGGTCCTCTGTTCTTGTGGCCACTGGAACTTATAGAGTTTTGTTCACTCGAGTTGTGTATACAGAATGGATCTTCTTCGCGCTGATGGCGTTCGGCTTGTACATGTTTCGACGAAGACCGGATATCTTTCGCGGTTTTAGTATTTGGGGATACCCTGTAGTTCCAGCAATCTTTATCCTATTCTCCCTTGCGGTGGTGATCAATCAGCTCGTGAGCGATCCCAGAGAAAGCCTGTTCGGGCTTGCCGTTGTTTTATTAGGCATGCCTGTGTATTATCTATGGGTGAAAGGAGGCCGAAAGGAGCGACAGCCATGAAGATAATCGATCTCCACAATCATTTTTTTCCGCCCCAATATCTCGAGGCGATCCAATCCGGCCCAAGCAATGTGAAAGTGACTTTTGATGCTGATAACAATCCTCTACTCCATTATCCTGGGGATTACAATATCGTTGTTCCCGAGCACAGAGATATCGAGAGTCGAGCCGAGGTGTTAGAAGAGGCGGGTGTCGATAAACAGGTATTGTCCTTCACAACACCGGGTGTTCACATCGAGTCGGCAGAACGTGCGGTTGAGCTGGCCCAAATGGTGAATGATAATTTTGCAGAGATCGCAAATGATTACAGCGACAGATTCTCGGCATTCGCCACTTTACCTCTGAACGATCCTGAAGCCTCTGTTGTGGAAATGGAACGGGCTTTTATCGAGCTCGGATTTAAAGGCGTAACTCTTCACAGCAATGTCAATGGAGTCGAATTGAATGATGAACGTTTTTGGCCACTCTTCGAGGAGGCAAATGAATTAGGAATTGTATTCGATATACACCCTTCTTTTCCTGTGGGGGTGGAGGCGATGACCGATTACTGGCTTATGCCGCTGGTCGGGTTTCCCTTTGATACGACGCTGACTGCGGCCAAGTTAGTGTTCAGCGGCATTGTCGAGCGCTTTCCAGAGATCAAATGGATCCTCGGGCATCTTGGCGGTGCCATTCCTTATCTGGCTGAAAGACTGGACAGGGGATACCATGCGTTTAAAGAGTGCCGGGAAAACATCAGCAGGCTCCCCAGCGAATTCCTCAAAGAATTTTATTATGACACCGTCAACTTTGATACAAAAGCTCTACGGCTTGCTATCGAGTTTGCTGGAGCTGATCATCTTGTTGCGGGGAGTGATTATCCCCACCAGATCGGCAGCCTCGAGCAGATGAAAAGCAGTATCGAGGTGCTGGATATTTCTGAAGAGGAAAAAACAGCAATATGTTACGGAAACGCCACACGCTTGCTTGGATTTTGATCGCCAAATAAAACAAAGTCTGAGAAAATAAATCACGGCATGTGAGGAGGCTATTTTGAAGTTGTACAAAAATCTCATCCGTCATTCGATTCTACTAATAGTGTTGCTGAGCATTACTGTGACGCAACCTGGCTCTCTGACAGCGATTTCACCAGAAGTCGGTCCCTCTGACTCACCCTACGATGTCCTGATACTCAAAGGGCGCGTTGTGGATGGCACGGGAAACGCCTGGTATTACGGAGATATCGCTATACGCGGCGACCGGATCGTACGTATCACTCCTCGAGGCCAGCTTAAAAATGCCCGGGCAGAGGAGCGGATCGATGCCACCGGTTTGGTCGTGTCTCCGGGATTTATCGATATCCAGAGCCATTCCCGGTATGCTTTCCTCAGGGGCGACGGCCGAGTCATCAGTAAGGTTATTCAGGGTATTACAACCGAAATTATGGGAGAGGGATGGACCAACGCTCCTGCAAACAAATTAACGCTCTCCATCGAGGGAGAGCCTAACCCGCGCCAGCAAAAAATCATCGAGGAATTTGGTGGACCTCGTGGCTTCAACAACTGGCTCGAGGCTATGGAACAGCATGGAACTTCCCCAAACATCGGTTCCTTCCTCGGTGCAGCTACTGTGCGGGTGTTCGCGAAAGGTGAGACGATGGGAGCTCCTTCAGCCAATGAGTTGAAGACCATGCAGAGAGTGATGCGGAATGCCATGGAAAACGGCGCTTTCGGCCTTGCATCCGCTCTGATCTATCCCCCTGGGAGTTTCGCCACGACCGAAGAGCTCATCGAGATATGCAAAACAATGGCCCCCTATGGAGGTGTTTATATTACTCATCTGCGCTCAGAGGCCGATAATTTTATAGAAGGCATCGATGAAGCCATCGAGATCGGGAAAAAAGCGGGTGTTCCTGTGGAAATCTACCATCTCAAGGCCGCAGGCCGCCGGAACTGGCACAAGATGTCCCTGGCTATTGCGCGCATCGAAGCGGCTAGGGCTGAGGGTATGGACATCGGGGCGGACATGTACACCTACATTGCGGGAAGCACGGGTCTTTCTGCCTGTATGCCTCCCTGGGCATCTGCTGATGGGAAGCTTGCGGAAAACCTAACAGATCCGGCAATGCGTGCAAAGATCCACGACGAGATACTCAACCAGAAAACGGAATGGGAGAACTTGGGTAAACTGGCCACACCTGAGAATGTGTTGATTCTCGGTCTGAGGAAGAAAGAGAATCGGCAATATTCCGGCAAACGATTGTCGGAAATCGCACAAGAGATGGGAAAGGACTGGGTGGATACCGCTATCGACCTCCTGATCTCTGAAGGACAAGATATAGGAACGATCTATTTTATGATGACAGAGGACAATCTTGTCCTTCAGATGAAGCAGCCCTGGATCAAATTCGGGACCGATGCCAGCGGGCACGATCCGGAGAAAACGAAGGCTCTCGTTCATCCCCGTGCGTATGGAACCTTCACGCGTATTCTGGGAAAATATGTGAGAGAGGAGCGCGTGATGGGCCTTGAAGACGCCATTCGCAAGATGAGTTCGGCCGTGGCCCAAAGGCTGTTCATCCAAGGCCGTGGCCTCCTCCAGGAAGGCTTTTATGCGGATATCGCCATCTTCGACCCGGACACTGTTAGAGACCGCGCAACGTTCGAGAACCCCCACCAACTTTCCGCAGGAATGCACTATGTCTACGTCAACGGTGTCGCAGTCGTTAAAGAAGGAAAACATACGGGCGCAAAACCAGGCCGGATCGTCCGAGGTCCAGGTTACACAAAAAAGTGAAATAATCCTGGAGTGAATATTTTTAATTCTCTGTGTTACATGTACATGAATTTTGGAAAATAATTGACATGAAAACTTTGTCTGTGATATATTTCTTCTAGTAAGCCTTCGGTCATTTGTGACTACAAGGAAGCGGCAAAGTAATATGAGCGGGGATATCACACATCTTTTTTATGCTCCCTGCGTATCTTTTTATCGGTTTTGACGTAATTCGTCTAGGAGCAGCGTTGAACGACAGGCGCCAACAACCAGATCGCCGGCTTAATTCGACCAAATCTATCAGTATTTATACGTTTCGGGGACGACGCAAAAAAGCTCGACGTGTTGAGGAAGTGGAGAACTACTATGTCGATCGCTATGAACTCCGCTATCTATTCTTGATCATCTCGATACTGATCTTATGTTTTATGGATGCGTTTTTAACAGTGATCCTGTTGCAGTTGGGGGCGCAGGAGCTGAATCCTTTTATGCTGATTTTTATAGAGAAAGATGTGGTTCTATCCATGGTCGTGAAGTATGTTATCACGGCCCTTTGCCTTATCTGTATCCTTGTGCACAAGAATTTCAGGATCTTCAGGAATCTCCGCGTCCATTCCCTGATTTATATTGTGTTGACCCTTTATGTCGCTCTAGTGCTTTTTGAGTATATATCTTACGTAAAAATTGTAGGATATGAGTTGGGGATCTTAAGCTTCATTGCGGGTTAAATCAGCTTGCTCTGTTAAAACCAGATCAAATCATTCCTGGCGTAGAAGTTTCTCATTTTTGCTTCAAGCGCTTTAGCTTTTTCGAGAGCGGCCTCATCCTTCAAACGGCGTTTCAGATTCAATAGGGCGTCCTTTGTGGCCCTCACTTTTCTGATCGCCGCATCTGCATCCGATACTGTATCCATTCCCAATCCCCCTGCTTTACGGACGGCCTGCAAATATTCTTCAACAGCTGCATCGAACTTGTCCTCAACAAGCTTAACTTCTTTTTCCTCGCTGGTGAGCGGTTTGACATAATTCGTATAGCCAAAGTAGCCGATGGCTCCCAGTATAAGAATCCAGATCAAGGCTTTCATTCTCTTTCTCCTATGTGCATTTATGATAAATTTGCATATTTCTGCGCTATTTTTCCTTACCTATGATGAAGCGCTTGATATTGGACTTCAATCCCCTTTTTGGGTAGTTTTGAGGGTGATATTTCCTACTCCCTATGGGGGACGGGCCACGCTAAAATATTATTATTAAATAAGTTAAGGCCATATTTATCCTGAAATATTACCTTAGAACTGCCATTTTGGGCTCAAAATAAGCGTTCTAAGCAGACGAAACTATAACTTTTATTTTCAATCCAGAACAAATATAATGACTACAGTATCAGCGTATTGTTTTTAAGGAGGTAACTAATGGGGATGGATGCTGAGACAATTCGCTTTATTCTCAACAACAAACCTGTCCAGATCACTGTGAACACCAATAGAATGCTGCTTTGGGTGTTACGAACAGAGTTGGGTTTGACAGGTGCGAAATATGGCTGCGGAGAGGGCTTTTGTGGAGCGTGTACGGTTCTCGTCGAAGATGAGCCTGTGCGCTCCTGCCAATTTCCCATGAAAGATGTCGTAGGAAAAAAAGTGCTCACCATAGAGGGCCTGGCTAAAAACGGCGACCTCCACCCCATACAGAAGGCCTTTGTCGATCATGATGCACTCCAATGCGGTTTTTGCACGCCTGGGATGATATTAACCGTCTATAGTCTGTTTTTGAAGAATCCTAAACCATCTCGCGATGATGCTATCCAAGCCTTAAATGATAATCTCTGCCGCTGCGGGGCCCACCCGCGTATTCTCCAGGCAGTGGATGTCGCAGCGGCCTCCACAGGCGGAGGGGGATCAAAATGAAGGAAGAAAAACGTATCGATCAAGAATTAGCTGAGATGCCAACTCCCTTCACCATCAACCGCCGTGAATTCATAAAACTGCTCGGCGGAGGGATTATCGTCAGTTTTTCTCTTGAGGACATCTATGGATGGGGCGATCCCGCACAGCGGCGAAGATCTCGGCGCGAGCCTGATGATCTCAATGCCTATCTCATTATCGGGGAAGACGGGACCGTAACCTGCCTTTCCGGAAAGATCGAAATGGGACAGGGAGTCATCACCTCTCTTCCTCAGATGCTGGCTGAGGAACTGGAAGTTCCCTTAAAGTCTGTGAATATCGTTCTGGGGGATACAGACCTCTGTCCTTGGGATATGGGAACATTTGGTTCGAGGACCACAAAGTTTTATGGTCCCCTTTTGCGCGAAGCGGCGGCAAAAGCGAAAGAGATCCTTATAGAGCTCGCTACAGAACATCTCGGGGTATCGAAAGATACCCTAACCGCTAAGGATGGCTTCATCCTCCAAAAAGACAATCCAAAGAACAAGGTATCCTATGCAGATCTGACTAAGGGAACACGGTTAGAATATCATCTGGATAAAGATATCTCGCTTAAGTCCGCGGCCAATTTTTCCGTGTGTGGAGAACCCAGATATCGGACAGATTCTCACGAAAAAGTCACAGGTGAGGCCAAGTTTACCGGCGATATCCGCCTCGACGGGATGATGTATGCACGGATTCTGCGGCCCCCGGCCCACAGGGCTCAGCTTAAAAGTGTCGACTTATCAGAAGCAGCAAAAATGAAAGACGTCCGGATCGTTCGTGAGGGTGATATAATCGCAGTCCTTCATCAGACGCCAGACGGGGCAGAGGAAGCGCTCCATAAAATCAAAGCGGAGTTCGATGTACCTAAAGAAGACCTGGACCAGACGAACATTTACGAACATCTCCAAAATATCCCTTCAAAGGGTGAGATAATCGAACAGGAGGGGGATCTGGAAGAGGGAAAAAAATTGTCTGCAAAATCGATAGAAAGATCCTATTACAATTGCTATGTTGCCCATGCTCCCCTGGAAACTCATACTGCTCTGGCACAAGTGGAAGGAAACAGGGCCGTCGTGTGGGCCTCTACGCAGACGCCATTTCGCGCAAAGGATGAAGTCGCTCAAGCCTTGGATCTGCCCTCGGACGATGTCAGGGTGATCGCTCCTTTTGTGGGCGGAGGCTTTGGTGGCAAAACCCGGAATGGCCAGGTCGTAGAGGCAGCCAGGCTCTCCCAGCTAACCGGGAAACCAGTCCAGGTGGCCTGGACCCGGCCCGAAGAATTCTTTTTCGACAACTACCGACCCGCATCCATCATCAAGATCAAATCCGGACTCGATGATCAGAACAGGATGACTTACTGGCATTTTGAAAACTTCTACGCAGGCGAGCGAAGTTCGCAGATGTACTATGATGTATCTCATTACCAGACTGTCATGCACGGAGGCTGGGGGAGAGGAGGTTCGGCGACTCACCCTTTTGGCGTTGGCGCCTGGAGAGGTCCAGGCAGCAATACAAACATCTATGCGAGGGAATCCCACATCGATATCATGGCTTTAGAGGCCGAGATGAATCCCCTCGAGTTCCGCCTAAAACATCTCAGTAACAACCAAAGAATGCAAAGAGTCCTCAATGCTGCTGCAGAAAAGTTCGGTTGGAAATCGTCCATATTACCGAGTGGCCAAGGATGCGGGATCGCCTGTCTCGATTATCTCGGAACCTATGTCACTCTCTGTGCCCATGTTGATGTCGATAAGCAAACCGGAAAGATCCAGGTCAAACGGATCGTTGTCGCCCAGGATACAGGCACAATCATCAATCCGCAGGGCATAAAGATCCAGATAGAAGGCTGTGTGGCGATGGGGCTGGGTTATTGTTTGAGCGAAGAGATTCACTTCAAGGGCGGAAAAATCCTCGATACGAATTTCGACACCTACGAATTTTCGAGATTTTCCTGGATGCCGGAGATCGAAGTCGTGCTTGTCGATAATCCGGATTTAGCCCCCCAGGGCTGCGGAGAGCCTGCAATCACAGGAATGGGTGCCGTCATGGCCAACGCCGTCTACGACGCCATCGGCATCCGTTTCTACGAACTCCCCATGACTCCACAGCGAGTAAAAAGCGCTCTCGCAAAAGCTTAACGATTTAAAAATCAAGTGCAAAGAACTCTAATAGTCCACCCAATTCAGTTCTTTGAGCATTTCCAGATAAGCCACTAGCCGCTCAAAGGGGAGGTCTCTTCCCGTGTCCGCGAGCACCGCATTTCGAATCTCTGTAACGGAGCGTTTGCCGTTGATAAAATTCTGGATGGATCGCTGCTGATTACGGTCCAGCCGAATCTTTTTCATCGCATCCTTATTTTCTTTGATGTACTCTCTGTATTGGTCCGTTCGCTCCAGATAAAACTCAACGCCCTTGACATCGCTATGAAAGTCCGGTACTACTTTCGAGTACTGAATGTCTTCATCTGTGGGATCAGGTTTTATCGGAGCCTCCATATTCAGTCTCGACGCTCTGAGAGCTCCATATTTGAGGATCTGCTCCTCGATTCCCTCACCGTAGTACTCCCACTGTTCGATCCGGTCTTCGATATTTCGCGCCGCCTCCTCTGAACCGCTCAAGATCTCCAACAACGACCTCAGCGCTCCGATCTCTCGCTCCACCGCAAAAGCCGCCAGATTGAGCGCTTTCCCCAAATCCTCTTGAAAGGACTTTGTCTTCGCCTTGTCAACAAGCTTTAAGGCCTGTGGCAGCTCTCTCTCTCCCACTCTCTTGTATCCATAATCGGACACCTCATTCAGTAGGGGCTTCAAGACGTCATCCGTACAGTTGGCCGCAACCCACGCACACGCTGCACCGATGAAGGCCACCCTCTTCATCTGTGTCGGATCGGATTTGTCCGGCGTATCTGTGTCCGCATGATACCATTGGTCCGGCCACACGTTGAGCTCAACTCCAGGCACGGCAACCAACGGATTGTTGAAACAGATGTGGTCGCTTCCCCCTGTTGCCAAGTGTATCAAGTAACGGAATGCATCGCGCGAGCCATTCTTTTCCCACATCGGTCTCGGGAAGATCTGCCCCCTCGGATTCCTCGGGGAATCCGGCAGATAAACGATGTCGTTCGTCCGCCATACATAATTCATGAATGAATTTCCCAGGGCATCCAAATAACAGGGCAGGTGGTTGGGACACTCGCTCCATGTGAATTTGGCATTGTTCCTCCTCAATCCCTCTCCCACCATATCCATGTTGATATTGCAACTCAATTTTTCGGCAAAACCCGGATTCTGCTCAAAATGCTTATACGTGCCGGAGATTTCATTCGGCCAGAGAAAATAGATCGTCCTTCGGGGCTGCGGCAGTTCAGCGGATGCGATCAGCTTCGTCAGCGCACGCAAAATCTCCAGCTGCACCACACAACCGCTCATGTTGTCATTAGCGCCTCTTTTGGTGTACCCCTCGAAGAGATGGCCCGTGAAGATCACGCCTTTTTTATCCGGCTCTGTTCCCGGGATCCAGGCAACCACATTCTCGAATTTGTCCGGGAATTCCTCCACCCGTGTTCTGCATCTCACAGTGAATTTTTTTCCTTTCTGAATATCTTCCAGGAGCTCTGACCACTGTCTCCAGGAGATCGTCATGCCGAATTTGAGGTTTTCCTTGCCCGAATAAGAACCTCCCGAGTAAATGATCTGGTCAGGATCGAAATAGCGGTCCTGGGCGCGGAAGGATATCACGCCCGCAATCCCTGCAGCATCCAGGGTTTCCGCAAATTGCCTCCGGGCATGAGACCACATCAGAGCGACCTTCCCTTTATACTCATCCTGGATGCCTCTCGCCTTCCATTCCTTCAAGTCTTTTGCATGGATGGGCGGGATATACACAAGCTCAGTGGTTATGTCCACTGTGGATGATCCCGATGCGATGAGGGCGGCATCCGCATCCAGCCTGGCCATCAATTTTTTTCGAGGCTTCATTATCCAGAACTCCCCCTCGAAGGCATATTTGATTTTCCTGTCGCTCGGAAACCGGTCCAACCGGACTGTATCTATTCCATAACTTTTCGCTATGTCATAGATCTTTTGCGATTCATAGAATGTATCGGAAAACTCTTCCTTCTCCCTGATCCATGGAGCCCCACACAGGATAATTTCATTGTTGTAAATGACCTGTCCCGATATTTCATTAACCAGTAAATCGATCGTTTTTTGAGATAGAGGAGTTTTAGGGAGCCTGGGTGTTTGACCGAAACTCGAATAGGGAACGATTAAAAGCAAAAACATCAATGCAGAGATTGACAGAATCTTAAATTTCATTATATCCATCCTTTGAGTGAATTTATTCCCTTAGGATTGTGTGCAGTTGTTTTTTTTGGTCGCTTGCATTTACGCACGGGGCTGAAGTGATAATTATAAATTTGTGATTTGTTGGCAAAAAAGAAATGCAAGCAATTTTTCATGATGTTCTGATTGAGGAAGCTATAGTCTATATCACAATTCAGGATGCGGTCAAATGTGAATAACGTTATTCTCACCGTTAAAACTTTGACAAAGTGAAAGGATTCGTTTTATAAATAGGGTCTTCTTATTTGCTGGTATGATGCCCCGTACAAGTGAGAGAACGAACGCAAAAATGAAAAAATCTTTTGATCCTCTTCTGAATTACCGAAACACTAAGAAAGCTATCGGCTATATACCGATAAAAGATACCACACAGGCCGATTATGACCGCATCGGATTCATGGCCGGTTTAGAAGTCCATCAACAACTCAAGACCCAAAAGAAGCTCTTTTGCAACTGTCCGGCTGGAGTTTATAACACCTTCGATGACTTTGATGCGGAGATCATCCGTCATATGCGGCCGACTTTGAGTGAATTGGGAGAGTATGATGGTACGGCACTCATGGAGTTCAAGACCAGAAAAACTATTATCTACAGGATCAAGAATGAAACCGCCTGTACATATGATATCGATGACACACCGCCCTTCCCGATCAACAGGGAAGCTGTAGATATAGCGCTTGAAATATCCCTCTTGTGTAAATTGAACATCGTCGGAGAAATCCATATCATCCGTAAACAGTATCTCGACGGCAGCATCCCCACCGGTTTTCAACGGACAGCCATCTTGGGCGTAGAGGGTGAGATCCCCCTGAAACACAAAAAAATCCGATTGATCCAGTTAAGTGTGGAGGAAGATTCCTGCCGCGAAGTTTCTGACGTTGGACATGTGCGGACCTACCAGACCGATAGATTGGGAATACCGCTCATAGAGACGGTCACCTATCCTGATTTCGCCAACCCGGATGAGGTAAGGGAGGGCGCCGAATACATCCGCTTTTTGAACAGAAGTACCGGTAAGGTGTTTACAGGTATTGGAGCAGGAAGGGAGGACGTCAATTGCAGTTGCAGGGGGGGATCCAGGGTGGAAATAAAGGGAGTCTCCCACAACAAGTGGATTCCAGAGCTCACCCACAATGAGGTCTTTAGGCAGTGGGCCCTGCTGCATATCCGGGATCTCTTGAACAAGAGAGTCAAGAATGGAAAGAACTGGAAAATACGTTCCACAAACATGGGTTATGAAGACGTCGATGTGGACTATACACCTCTTGCCCAGGCGAGAGAGAACCACTCCACGTTGGTTGGGGTGAACTTACCCGGATTTAAGGGGATCCTATCCCATTTTACACAGCCGGGAAAGATATTTGCCGATGAAATCAGCGATCGTATTAAAGTGGTCGCCTGCATCGGAAGACCCCATCTCATTCACACCGAGGCAATCAAAGATTCGCTCCCGGATTGCATGCTCGCTAAACTCGCTAAGATCAAGGACGTGCTTAAAGGAAGCGATGATGATGCGCAAATGCTCATATGGGGCCCCGCGGAGGATATTCCCACAGCTCTGGAATCCATCGAGGAGAGATGCCAACTGGCATTCGAAGGCGTCCCCAGAGAGAGCCGGAAATCATTTGAAAATGGCACCACGATCTTTGAAAGAGTGCTTCCCGGCCCTGACAGGATGTACCCGGATACGGACTCGGCTCCCATCCCTGTTGAGGAGGATACCATCCGGAAGATCGAAAAAAATCTACCTATCGATGTCAGCATTAGACTGGAACAGCTTCAAAACTGGGGTGCTCCTCAAGAGACATTCCCTTATATCTTAAAGACAAACCTAATGCCTGTTATCGAACTCACAGTCCGTGACTTGGAGATCAATCCCAAGATGATATGCAGCCTTTTCGGGCACACCTTGAAACATTGGGAGGGCCAATATCTCCGGTCTCAAGATTTTGCGTATGATCAGATATATGAATTGCTCGAGTTTCTCCAAGATAGGGATCTCGATTTTGAACTCGCCAAAAAAATGATTCCCGTCGTTTACCAATACCCCAATATGGATTATGATTCTGTGCTCACCACCATCAAGTTCAAAAGAATCTCCAAGAAGGACATTCTGGATAAAGTCCCCTTTCTGATGCATAAATTCGAGGATATCAAAACTTCAAACAATGAACAGGCCAAGGTTCGTTGGATCATGGGAGAATTGAGGGGATCCGCTTTGGGAAATGTTCCTCTAGCCGAACTGAAGAAGGACATCGAAAAGATGAACAAATCCCATACTAAACACATCGAAGGGACAGATGACTGAGGATATATTTCAAGGCTATAAAGGGTGGGCTCTGGAGGTTTTAAAGACCTATAACGTCAGGGTCTGGGGCAAAGTCCGCATCGACACCACTAGAGGAGTGTTCGAGGGCACGATTCTCCCCCGAGCTGAGAACGATGATGACAGACACCTCGTCTTGAAGTTCAAAACGGGATATAACATCGGGATCAGCATCGATACGATAAAAAGCATCAAAGAGCTCGGCTATAAAAAAGCCCGATACCAGATCCCCGAGAAGGAATTTCCCTATTCGGATGACAAACCGAATGTCAAGCTCTTCGGAACGGGAGGGACGATCGCTTCGCGTTTGGATTACCGGAGTGGAGCCGTCATCCCTGCTTTTACGCCCGGGGAATTGTACGGCGCTGTGCCTGAGCTTGCGGATATCTGCAATATCACCACAGAAAAGCTCTTTGCTGTTTTCAGCGAAAATATGGGACCGAAGCAATACATAACCCTGGCTAAAGCGATCGGCAAAGAGATCGAGAAGGGGATAGACGGGATCATTGTGGGGCATGGAACGGACACCCTCCACCATACAGCTGCCGTATTGACATTTATGGTCCAGGATTTGCCCGTTCCTATTGTACTCGTAGGTTCTCAGCGTTCGTCCGACAGGCCAAGCTCGGATGCGGCATTAAACCTCATGCATGCCGCTTATGCTGCGGGTCATTCCGATATTGCAGAGGTTATGGTGTGCATGTTCGGGCCAACTTCCGATGAATACGGTTTTTTGCATCGGGGGACAAGAGTCAGGAAGATGCACTCCTCCTACCGGTCCACTTTTCGGACAATCGGCGATATCCCGGTGGCTAAGGTCACAAAAAACTCTGTCGAGCTTCTGAAAGATTCTTACAATCACAGGCGAAAGGACAGGAAAATCCAGATCTTTCCCTATTTCGAGGAAAAAGTTTCTATCGTGTATTATTATCCCAACATGCAGCCGGATATCATTGATTCCCTGATCGACAACGGCTATAAAGGCATCGTTATCGCAGGAACAGGTCTGGGCCACGTGAATAAACCGCTTTATCCAGCTATAACTCGCGCGGTCAAGAATAACATCGCGATCTACATGACCGTTCAAACCATCTGGGGTTACGTTCACATGTACGTCTATGATACGGGAAGAGACCTCATGGCGAAGGGAATAATCCCAGCGGGGAATATGCTGCCTGAAGTGGCCTATATCAAACTGGGATGGGCTCTGGGACGGACGGATGACCTCGATAAGGTCAAAGAAATCATGCTCACTCCCATCAATGATGAAATCACAGAACGGGAACCGTACAACGCTTATCTCGTTTACCAGGGAGGGGTGCCGGAGGTCGAGGAGTTCATACGCAAGTTTCGAAAATAAGATCTTCATCCTCGAGGCCTATTTTTTCTCTGGGCAGGGCTATGCGGGAATAGAGAATGATCCCAAGAGATAATCATGTATCAGATAAACATCGTGTGGTGGGCGAGCGCAATTCCTATTCTCTTGGCAGCCCTTCTTGTTTTCCCCTTGGGGAGTTGTTTGCGAACAAAGAATTCCGTACGGTATGGTTAACACGAGAGGAGATCGAATCCAACCTCCTTCACGTTGAGTCTTTCAAGACGTCCCAGATAGAAAAAGAGTTGGCGAGATAAAATCCCAGCAACAACAGTTTATTGACTGATAAATCCATCTCCTCTGAGAAAACCTGAAAAAATCCTTGACTTGAATTATTTTTAGGTTTATCATATTTATGACCGACCGGTCGGTCAATAAAAGGGTTTAAAAGTGCCAAAGATCATCGACAAAGTAGAAAAGAAGGAAACAATCCTGGAAGCTTCGATAAAAGTTTTTGCGGAAAGGGGGTGGCGTAATACTAAAATAGCTGATATCGCTGAAGCTGCCAACATAGGAAAGGGGACTGTCTATGAATACTTCCGGAGCAAGGACGAACTATTTGCTGCTTCTTTCCAGTACTTCATGGCCGAGGCTGAGAGGATTGTTGTCGGACGCCTCGAGCAAATCAGTGATCCATTGGAACGTTTGGAAGCCTATATCTCTGCTTGGGCTGATATTTTGGAAAGCAAGAATGTGGAGTATATGGAGATCGTGTTGGATTTTTGGGCAGAAGGGATCCGGAACAAAGGGCGGTCTTCCTCCCTTGACCTTTTGAAATTCTATTATGATAACCGCAGCTTTATTGAACAACTTTTGAAAGATTGTATTGCTACGGACAGCATAAAATCCGTCGATACAAAAATTGTTGCTTCAATTATTATCGGCGCCCTGGATGGACTTATGATCCAGTGGATCATGGATAAAAATGCCTTCGCAATGAAAGAAGCGGTGTCTTCTTTTGTACGCTTGGTCGTGGAGGGACTAAAGAAAGAAAAATGATTCGTGTTGATGGATCGATCGGAGAATATCTGGCATGAGGAGGAATAGGTGAGAGGTGCATTTTTGGTTATTCAGAGGAGAATATAGGATGAGGGAAAAACTATTGATAAAGCTCGCCCATTGGCATGCGGCTTATCCGGGACGCATGCTTCTTATCGTATTTTTATTGACTCTCTTGTTTGGGTTTTTTGCAGGGCATCTCAAGGTAACCATGCGCTGGTCCGATCTTTTACCCTCAAAGGACCGGCGAACAATAGAGTTCAACAAGATTATTGATGAATTTGTTTCAGCTACGAGCCTTGTGGTTGTCGTTCAGGGCGAAGAGAAGAGGATCAAAGAATTTGCTGATATTCTTGCGCCCCGAATATTAGAAACTGTAGACACTAACAATAACGGTGAAAATCTGTTTCGACGTGTGGATTACAAGACGGAGATCGATTTTCTAAAAAAGCACGGCTTGATATTGATTAAAGAAGAGGATCTAAGGAATCTCAAAGATATCTTCATGGATCCCAACCTCACCGGTCTTTTGGTCAATCTGAACAATTCCATGGAAAAGGAATATGTCGGTCAGGAAGAATCCATCTCCACGCGCGAAAAAGAGGATAGCGCAGTTGTCTTCCTGGATGGAGTCGAGAGTCTCATAGAAGGACTTAAAAGTGCAGCCAGAGGAGAAAATCTCGCTGAAAGCGATGTCCGTAACGTTGCGGATAAGCTCCTGTTCGGGGAGCCCTATCTTCTTTCCTATGATGAAAAGGCCCTTATCCTCAATGCTGTTCCAAACTTCACAATGATGGACACAGACCTTATGGTTTTAGGAACTGATTCCGTTCAGGAAATATTGGAAGAGATGCAAGCAGACTACCCGGATGTAAAAGCCGGCCTTACAGGAATGATTGCCATTGGCCGGGATGAGATGGTTTATTCTGAACAAAGCCTGGGATACACGACTGTGATCGCTGTCGTAGCTATTCTAATCCTTCTTATGCTCTCCTTTCGGATGTGGATAGCTCCTGTTTTAGCCATAGTCAACCTTCTTGTGGGTCTCATTTGGGCTGTAGGAGTGGCAGCGATCGTTGTGGGTCAGTTGAACATCATGACGATAATGATGGCCGTTATCCTACTCGGATTGGGTATCGATTTTTCGATCCATCTGATTTCCGGCTTCACGGAAAGAAGGGCGGCAGGTGATGCCATCTCTGAGGCCATGGAAAGAACGTTTGTAAAGAGCGGAAAAGGTATTTTAACGGGGGGTGTAACAACAGCCTGCGCCTTTCTAACGATGGCCATCAGTCAGTCCCGTGGATTAAAGGAGATGGGGATCGTCACAGGATCTGGTCTTTTGGCCATTTTAATAGCCACATTTCTGTTCTTGCCATCTCTCTTAGTTGTGAGGGAGAGGCGTTTTGATAAAAAACGAGATAAGAAAGACAATACAGAACCATTTGTACAGCGCGACATCACTTTTAGGTTTTTAGGTCAAACGGCTGAATGGCTGGGCAAACATTATATTTTTGCGATTCTGTTCTCTTTGATCGCAACTCTTGTGTTTGCCTGGTCAGGGTCGAAAATTACATTCGATCACAACTACATGAATATCGAACCCAAAGGATTGACATCTGTCGAACTCCAGGATGTTGTGCTCGAGAAATTCGATCTGAGCATGGATTATGCCCTGATCTTGGCTGACAATATTGATGAATCCCGCCAACTCGCTGAAGCGTGCAAAGACCTCGGATCAGTGGCTATTGCAGAGGACATTTCTTTTTATTTTCCTTCTTCCGGGCAACAGCAGCAGAGAAAACAACATCTTCAGAATATAGTCGAAAAGATGCGCGCCGCTGCAATCAGGGATACTATTGTGCAATATGACCTTCAGAGTCTCTACGAAGAGGTGGAAAGGCTTGAGATGAATATCATGGAAATCCAGGACATGGCCTATCTCGGAGGCCAGGACAAAGTGGATAACAAGTGCAAGGCGATCGTGGGCGATCCCGAGAGAACCGACTCCAGAAATATCATCCAGGAGCTTCTTCGGATTTTTGAAGCGAACGAACCGTCGCTTTTATTTGGCCTGTCCGGCTTTCAAAAGCGCTTCGCTCCTTACTTCAAAAGATCTGTGATCGGGATGGCTTCCACAGATCCCATTGAACTTGAAGACCTGCCCGTTTCTTTACTCGATCGTTACAGCAACACAAAGCGGGACCAATTTCTCGTCACAGTATTTCCCAAAGGAAATATCTGGCAGGATGCCGCTTTCCTTCACCGGTTCGATAATGATCTCGAAAGAGTCAGCGACAAAGCCACTGGCATGCCCCCAGTGTTTCGAGCGCTCATCGAGATCATCGGGCATGATGGACGGAATGCTGTGTTTCTCACACTGGTCATCGTCTTTTTTCTCCTCCTCGCGGATTTTAGAAGCCCTGTGTATTCTTTGATGGCCATGATCCCCTTGGCCTGCGGTGTACTCTGGATGGTCGGATTGATGAAGCTGACAGGTCAGCAGCTCACGGTGATGAATATCATGGGACTTCCCATGATCGTCGGGATCGGAATCGATGACGGTGTTCATATCATTCACCGCTGGAGACAGGAGGGAAAGCGAAAAATTGATACTGTTTTTGCGAGCACAGGGAAGGCGATCTTACTCACATCGCTCACAACAATGCTGGCCTTTGGATCGCTGGTCTTTGCCATCTGGCGGGGTTTTGGTCATCTGGGGGCGGCCCTTTTCCTCGGAGTGGGCGCATGTTTTCTCACAACGGTCCTCATCCTCCCTGGAATCATCGGATTCATTGAAAGGAAACGGAAATAAATATGTCGGGAGCAATTTTTGTTCTGGTTATTCTGCCTGTCCTGATCATATCCACTTCGGTTTTCTTGTTCTATATTTCACGCAAAAAACAGAATGGAGATTGAGGCGTGGAAGTCTACGATAAACTGACCGATCCTGTAGCCTTTGTTATTTTTCTCCTGACCCTCTTTCTCCCGGTCTTTATCGGATTTATCACACTCCGAAGAACAAAAAACCAGGCAGATTTTTTTGTCGGTGGCCGGGCCATGGACAAGTTTGTGGTTGCCCTCTCGGCAGTGTCGTCGGGGAGGTCTTCTTGGCTTGTGCTCGGTGTTAGCGGTATGGCTTACAGTTTGGGCTCGGGTGCAGTTTGGGCTGTTGTCGGTTACATCACAGCCGAGATGTTCCAGTTTATCTATATCGGACAAAAACTCCGCGCCCAAACTGAAACCTACCAATCCATCACACTGCTCGATTATTTTGAATCTAGATTTCGCGACAGTCGCCAGCTGATCAGGGTCACGGGCGCTGTCATCATCACAATCTTTATTACGGCCTATGTCGCTGCACAATTCAACGCAGGGGCAAAATCTTTGAGCACAGGTCTTAACATCTCATTCTTATTAGCGCTTATTCTATCCGGTATCCTGGTCCTCGTCTACATGGTCCTTGGCGGATTTATTGCTGTGGCGTACAACGATGTGGTGCGGGCTATCATCCTGATCATCGGTCTGGTCGTTTTCCCCGCTTACGGATTGATCAAGATCGGAGGATTCGACCTGATGCTGGAAAGCCTTTCCCGTTTGAATCCTGCGCTTATCGATCCCTTTGCTCTGAGTTTCGGTATGATCTTAGGATTTTTGGGGATCGGCTTGGGTTCTCCCGGACAGCCCCATATCATCGTTCGCTACATGTCCATCGACGATCCCGAAAAACTTGGGATTTCCACAGTCATCGGAACTTTCTGGAATGTGGTGATGGGATGGGGAGCCGTGTTTATCGGATTGATCGGCCGTATCCTCTTTCCAGTTGTTGAGAAACTCCCGGATGAAGATCCGGAGGTCATCTACCTTGTGCTTTCATCCGAGTTTTTTGGTCCAGTGCTCTATGGATTGCTTATCGGCGGCATTTTTGCGGCCATCCTCTCCACCGCCGATTCACAATTACTGGTTGTCGCCTCGACATTTGTGCGAGATGTGTATGAAAAGATCTTAAAAAAAGGATCAACTATCGGTGAGTCCCAAAAACTAAAATTGAGTCGGATCGTTGTGATTTTCTCCGGAATTTTAGCCCTGATCATGGCTTATCTCGCTCAGGACCTCATCTTCTGGTTAGTGCTTTTTGCTTGGGGTGGCCTGGGAGCTTCACTCGGCACAGCTCTCATTTTTTCACTTTACTGGAAGAAGACGAATATACACGGGATTGTAGCTGGGATGATCACAGGGACTGTTGTGACTGTCGTCTGGAAACGCTTCTTGAGCGAATCCACGGGAATCTATGAGCTTATTCCTGGATTTCTGCTTTCTTCCCTTGCTATTATTGTTTTTAGCCTGCTATTTCACCGTAAGGAGTAATGTGTGAAGACTAAGCCCTTTCTTGTTTCGAAGCTCCAAGTGCTACCTGTTCCTTCCTCTGTCATTTCACGTCCGCGCCTCGTCGAACTTCTAGATAAAAGTGTAAACTGTAAGCTCACGCTGGTCGCTGCTCAAGCTGGCTTCGGGAAGACGACACTCCTTTGTGACTGGATCCATAAGAGAACTATTCCCACATCTTGGTTCTCTGTTGAAAGCAGCGACAGCGATCCTCTGCAATTTCTAACCTACTTGATCGCTTCACTCCAAAATATCGATAAAAATATCGGCCGAACAGCTCTCGATCTTCTCAGATCTCCGGAACTCCCTCCTTTGCCGTCCATCCTGACGGTAATAATAAACAGCATGGCGAGTGTTCCCAAAGACTTTGTCCTTGTCCTGGATGATTATCATCTGGTCGATACCAGACCGATCAACACCATTTTGACGTTTCTCCTCGATCATTTGCCCCCTCAAATGCATATCATCCTGTCAACCCGCTCCGATCCGCCATTGCCGCTGTCACGATTGAGAAGCCAGAATCAAATGCTCGAGATCAGAGCCACGGACCTCTCCTTCATCAGGGAAGAGACTGTTCAGTTTATTCAGAAAAATTTGAGTGTAGATCTTACTGTGGATGAAATCAGCTTACTTGAGGCAAAGACCGAAGGTTGGATAACAGGATTACAGCTCGCGGTTTTGTCTATGCAGGGACGAGAAGATGCTGCTCAGCTCATTAAAAAGTTTAAGGGTGATAACCGCTATATCGCTGATTATTTGATGGAAGAGGTTTTGAATGGACAGCCGGATCACATCAAGAATTTTCTGCTGCACACGTCCATCCTCGACCGCCTTTATGGTCCGCTCTGCGATGCCGTTACAGGACAGAAAGATAGCTATCAGATCCTGATCGATCTCGAAAAGGCCAACCTGTTTATCTATTCTCTGGACAGCGAGCAAAAGTGGTTCCGCTATCACCGTCTCTTTTCCGACCTTCTTCTCCAAAGGTTAAGGCACACACAATCCGAAATGGTGAGTGAACTGCACCGCAAGGCGGGTGATTGGCACCTCAGGAACTCATTCAAGGATGAGGCTGTCTCCCATGCACTGGCCGCACAGGATTTTGATAAGGCTTCCAATTTGATCGAAGATATTGCGGAACCCATGTGGGAGCGCGGCGTCCAAGCGAAATTGTTGAGGTGGTTCACATCATTGCCGGTGGGGATGGTGAGCGCAAAGCCCATGTTATCCATCTTGCAGGCGAGAGCACAGGTGATGAGCGGTGAGCCCCAATCAGCGGAATTGACTCTTCAAAAGGCTGAACAGGCCCTCGAGACTGCTTGCGGTGAAGTGTTTGAAATGCTGCCGGACGGTACGAGTTTCCACCGGGAACTCGACAGAGATGAACTATGTGGCAAGATAGCGACGGTGCGGGCAATTTTAGGGATGTACCAGGGGCATGTCGAACGGACTACACAACAAGGCCGTAAAGCCCTGGAGCTTCTTCCCAAAGAGGAGATGGTGTGGCGGGGAGTGGCTGCGTCGACATTGGGGATGGCACAGGGCTGGGCCGGAACAGGTGACCTCATTAAAGCCAAGCAGGCGTTTGCTGAAGCGCGGGATATCAGTGAAGCTGCAGGAAATGATTCTTTTTATTTGTTTGCGAGTTTGGGCCTTGAGGCGATCGGAATATATGAAGGACGATTGAAGGAAGCCTTGAAAGCATTCCGAAAGCTTGAAAGCTTTGTCGAAGAAAAAAGGATGGCCGAGACAGGATATGCCAGTTCCATCCAGACCATTATCGGTTCTCTCCTTTTTGAAATGAACGAGGCAGAGGAAGGGAGACGTCTCGTGGAAGAAGGTACCAAGCGCGCGGAAAAAGCCTATGACCGGGTTATGCTTGAGGCTAACCGTTTGAATCTCGTTCGGGTCCTGTTCTCTCAAGGCGAGTTCCAAGAGGCGCAAGAGATCGTTGAACGCATTGAGCAGGATCTCATGGATTTTGAAATACCTCCTTGGATGAAACATCGGACATCAGCTTTGAGGGCCCGGCTTTACCTTGCGACAAAAAATAGGGAGGAAGCCAACCGGTGGGTGGAAGAGAGTGGTCTGAGCATCAAAGCTAAAATCACACACCGCCGCGAGGCCGAATTTTTGGCTTTGGCTCGAATTCTCCTTGATCAAAACCGTCTCGATGAGGCCGATTTTCTGCTCGAACGCTTGATCGCCAATGCTGAAACTGGGAACCGCGTCCTGGTGGTCATAGAAGCACTTTTGATTCGTGCGCAGGTTTTTGATGATCGAGGAGATACGAGTGAAGCTCTGAATGCCCTCAGCGAGGCTTTGGCACTGGCTGAGCAAGGAGGTTTTGTGCGTGCTTTTATAGATGAGGGCCCATCACTTAAGGATTTGCTCTTAAAGATTCAAGATGATTCAACTAAAGAGCGTAAACCCGCCTATGCGAAATTTTCAAGCTCATATGTGAAGAAGCTTTTGTTAGCGTTTGAGGCAGAAAAACCGCCCCAAAGAATAAAATT
This sequence comes from Candidatus Aminicenantota bacterium, assembly GCA_050115915.1. Taxonomy (GTDB): domain Bacteria; phylum Acidobacteriota; class Aminicenantia; order Aminicenantales; family Aminicenantaceae; genus WTAW01. The sequence continues at coordinate 11,786 of JASFPP010000012.1, read as the reverse complement.
CCGGGAGGAATCTCTAAGCGAGCGCGAGGTCGAAGTGCTTCAGCTCATCGCCGCAGGATTCTCTAACAAAGAGATCGCCGATAAACTTTTCATCTCACTGAACACTGTCCGGACGCACACAAAAAACATCAACTCCAAGCTCGAAGTTCACAGCCGCACACAGGCCGTCGCTCGGGCAAAAGAGCTGGGTTTGTTGTGATCACCCCATAAATCACCCCTAAAATCACATCTTTGTGTGACTACTTAATTTTTTTGATCTCGTATATTGAGTTTGAGGCAAGTGTTATGAGATATTCGAAATGGATAAAAGTCGGAGGAGTGGGATGAAACACTCACAACCACAGAAGACTCCAGCCAATTATAGAATAAAGGTCAAAGGGATTTTGGATCAAAAATGGTCGGAATGGTTTGAGGGAATGACTATTACATATGAGGAAGATGCGACCATTCTTGAAGGGCCCGTAATCGATCAGGCTGCTCTCCATGGGCTGCTGGTGCGGATCCGGGATCTGAATCTGACACTCCAGTATTTGATCCGGAATGAACCGCGATTAGAAAAAAAGAATAAATCATGAATGGAGGATCTATCATGAAGCAACTCTTGATCATTATCGTCGTTCTTATTCTGCTTTTGACTTTGGTTTTGGCCTCAAGTGACCAGGAACTTACGGGAGAAGATATTATCCAGAAGGTGAACGACACCATGAATGTCGATACGAGTCATGGAAAAGCGAAGATGACCATCGTGACCACTTCGGGCAGCAAAAGGACATTTCTTCAGGAATCCTGGAGCAAAGATAAAGGTGAGAAAAATCTTGTGCGCTATCTGGAGCCGCGGCGGGTCAAAGATCAGGCTGTGCTCATGTTGAACAACGCAGATGATATCTGGATGTTTTTCCCGAGAACGCAGCGGGTGAGGAAACTGGCAACACATGCCAAGAAGCAGAAGATGCAGGGCAGCGATTTCTCCTACGAGGACTTGGGAAGCGGAGACGCCTTCATCGAAGAATATGTATCGAAGAGGCTTGAGGATGAGGAGAGTGAAGGATACGACTGCTACAAGCTGGAGCTCACACGTAAACCCGAGAGCGACCTATCCTATTCGCGCCTCATCATATGGGTTATAAAAGAGAATTTTGTGCCCATCGTCATTGATTATTATGACGAAGACGATCCTTCGCGAAATATCAAACGATTGATCCAGAGCGATATTCAGGTGATCGACGACATCCCCACCGCGATGAAAGCTGTCATGCACAATCTGAATGACAACACACAGACAGAGCTGGAGATGTTGGAGATCGAATTCAATATCCCCCTGGATGATAGCATGTTTACAGAAAGGGCGTTGAAAAAATGAAAAGATGGATAATTATCATTACCAAATGGATATTTATTCTGGGCCTGATATCCCTGTTAGTTCCCTCATTAGGGGCACAGGACAAGGTGGAGATCTTTGGATACTATGAATCTCAATTTTTGGGAACAGGACTCAAAGGAGAGTTCTACCAGCTGTTCACGAACAAGCTGCGTGTGGATTTAAAGTCCGACCTCTCCGATAATATCACCTTTGCAGCTAATTTTGACTATATCCACTATTTGGGGAAAACCGATTGGGATGTCTTGGATTTTCTTTCAGAAGACCTTGTATCGACTATCCCTGAGGAAATGCGATCTTTTTATGTCATCCCCTTTTCCAATGAAGCATTTTTGGATAATGCGTACATCAGGTTCAGTTTTGAAGCGTTCGATCTTACAGTGGGAAAACAGCAGATCTCTCTAGGGACAGGATATGTCTGGAATCCGACCGACGTTTTTAATATCAAGGATGTTCTTGATCCGACATACGAACAACCCGGCCACACAGCCCTTCGTGTAGATGTGCCGCTGGGTTCCGCATACACGCTGACGGCTCTGTATTCACCTGAAGAAACATGGGAAAAATCGACGAAGCTTATCCAAATCAAGGGGAATATTTCTCATTTCGACTATCACCTGATCGCTGTGGAGAGACTCTGGCCCTATTACGATTACACAGGGTTTGACCTCGAAAACATGAATTTTTTAGATGTTTCCGAAAATCGGAAGATGCTGGGTGGGAGTACAGTCGGTGAACTCTTGGGCTTAGGTGTGTGGGCGGAATATGCCTACAACTGGATGGAAAATTCGGACAATTTTTATGAGCTCGTGGTTGGTGCGGACTATACGTTCGATTTCCAAACATATGTTATGATGGAGTACTACCGCAATACTCTGGGAAAATCCGATTATAAAGACTATGACATCAATGACTGGATGCGGTTTCTTGCCGCAGAACAGAAGTCGATCTGCAGGGATCAAGCTTATGTGTTCGTTCAGCATCCGGCCACAGACCTGCTGAATGTCGGTCTGCAAACCATCTATTGTATCTCGGACAGCAGCCTGGCCTTCGTTCCGACGCTCGGCTATTCTCTCTCCGATAATGTGGATATTTATGCCTATCTAAATTTTAACATCGGGAAGGAGGGGGCTGTTTTCGGAAAAAATATGGGGAATGGGGGACTGCTCAGGTTAAGAGCCTATTTCTAGCGGGAAAGGAAAAGAGAAAGAGAGGACAAAATGCGCGAGAGAATGCTTAAGAGATTAGCTCACTGGCATGCAGCCTATCCATGGCGCATGCTCGTGGTTATTTTTCTTTTAACGATACTTTTTGCTGGTTTTGCAGGCAATCTCACGGTCACCATGCAGACATCTGATCTGATGCCAGCCAATGATCCGAGAGTTGTGGAGTATAACAAGATCCTGGACGAGTTTGTCACTGCGACGAACCTTGTGGTTGTGGTGCAGGGCGATGAAAAACGTATTAAATCGTTTGCGGATGAACTTGCCCCACGCATCCTGGAATTGAAAGACAGTGAAAGTAACGATCGGCACATGGAAGAGATCGCAAAGCTTGAAAGCAAGATCGATAAGCTAAAAACAGAGAGAAAAAAAGAATCAAAGATTGCTGAACTTCAATCCAAGATCGATAGCCTGAAGAAACGTATCGACCTCGAACTCTACCAGCGTGTCGATTACAAATCAGAGGTGGATTTTCTCAGAAACCACCTGTTGATGTTGATCAAGGCCGATGACCTCAAAAACACGAAAGATATCTTCATGGATCCGAACATCATCGATCTGGTACGGAATTTTAACAATTCGATGGAGAAAGAGTATGTGGGACAAGAAGAATCCATCTCGACAAGGGAGAAGGAAGATGGTGCTGTTCAATTTTTAGATGGCATACAAAACCTGGTGATCGAGCTCAAGAGAGCGGTGAAGGAAGGTGAGGTGCCTGAAGCCGTGGCTCAGGATGCTGCTGACAGGCTCCTTCTGGGAGAACCCTACATGCTCTCTTATGATAAGACCACCCTTCTTTTAATCGCTATCCCGAATTTTACGATCATGGACCGGGATCTTTTGATGGTCGGGACCGATACCGTCCAGGAAATTCTGGATGACCTGTTAGTGGAGTATCCGGATGTGGAGGCAGGCCTGAGTGGATCGATCGCCAGGGAACATGATGAACAGACCTATGGGCTACAGAACATGAGTTATTCGAGCCTCATCGCCCTTGTTGTTATTCTGGTTCTGCTTATTATTTCCTTCCGCATGTGGGTGGCACCCGTGTTTGCCATAGGCACTCTTATTGTGGGCGTCGTTTGGGCATTGGGCGCGGCTTGGCTGGCTGTCGGTCAGCTCAACATGATGACCTCTATGATGGCGGTCGTTCTCCTGGGTCTAGGCATCGACTTTGCCATCCATATGATCACTGGGTTCACAGAATGGCGTGCAGCGGGCGACAGCATCGCCACTTCTCTCGAAAAAACATTCCTTAAGAGCGGAAAAGGGATTATCACCGGTGCTTTGACGACGGCTTGTGCGTTTTTAACGCTGATCATCAGTCAAGCTCGAGGGATGAGAGAAATGGGGATTGTCATTGGAGTTGGATTGCTGTCCATTCTGTTGACCACCCTTTTCTGTTTGCCGGTGATGCTCGTATTCCGTGAACGGCGTATCAATAAAAAACGGGAGCAAAGAAAAGAAATTGAATTTTTCCAAAGGGATATTTCTTTCCGATTTCTGGGGCGTTTGGCTGAATGGCTCAGCAGGAAGTATGTATTTACTCTCGTTGCCTTCTTTATCGTCAGTGTGTTGCTTGGTTGGTCTGCATCAAAGATGACTTTTGACCACAACTACATGAATATCGAACCAGAAGGCTTGAAGTCGATCACCCTCGTTGATACGATTCTCGAAAAGTTCGACTTGAACATAGAGTACGCACTCATCCTTGCCAACAGTGTCGAGGAATCACGGGTATTTGCAGAAGAAAGCCGTGACAAAAGCACTGTAGCATTCACGGATGATATTTCCGTCTATCTGCCATCGGAAGAACAACAAGCAGAGAGGATTCCCTATATCGATGAGGTGCGGGAAAGTATAGAGGCAACATCTGTTCGCACTTCGGTTGAATTGGGTGAACTGTCCGCATTCAAAAGCGAGATCGAGCGGCTGGAGATGAACATTATGGAGATGCAGGATATGGCATACCTTGGTGGACAGGATAAAGTGGACAATAAATGTAAAGAGATCGTGGGAGATCCGGATATTCCTGATTCCGGAAATATTATACAGGATTTTCTTCTGATCCTTGAGGAGGATAATCCCACAGCCATAGCGGGTTTAACTCAATTTCAACAGCACTTTGCTCCCTATTATAAGGATGCGGTCAAGGCGATGTCCTCGACCGCTCCGATTCAGTTGGGGGAGTTACCTGTTACGATCCTGGATCGCTACAGCAACACTGATCGCAATCAGTTTATGGTCACGGTTTTTCCCGCAGGAAACATCTGGGCAGACAAACGGTTCAACGATCGTTTTGTGGAAGACATGGAAAGCGTGAGTGAGAGAGCGACCGGAATGCCGCCATTGTTTACGGCGTTGATCAAGATCTTTGGCCGCGATGGGAGAAATGCCATTTTATTAACGTTGGTTCTTGTCTTTTTCTTGCTGACAGTGGATTTCCAGAGCGTTCGTTATGCATTGATAGCTATGATCCCCTTAGCATTTGGGATGCTCTGGATGCTCGGTTTTATGCACGTCCTTGGGATGAAGATCAATATCGTGAACATCATAGGACTCCCGCTGATCGTGGGGATCGGCATCGACGATGGCGTGCACATCATGCACCGATGGAAGCATGAAGGGAATGGCAGAATAAGGACTGTGTTTTCCAGCACAGGAAAAGCCATATTTCTCACTTCGTTGACCACCATGTTTGCGTTCGGATCGCTGGTGTTTTCGATCTTCCGCGGTTGGGCATCCTTCGGTGGCGCGCTATTCTTAGGTGTAGGCGCCTGCTTTTTGACGACGACGTTCATCCTGCCCGGTATCCTCGGCCTCATCGAACACAATAACAAATAGGGGTCAGGCACCACTTTCCAGGGGTGGAGAAAAAGTGGACCTGGCACCTATTTAATTTTGACATCTTGTTTTTGGCTGTTATAAACTTATCCACTCTTGAACACACCACTTTTTCGGTTGAGACATACTTTATGAAGGGAGAATTCAAATGAATAGGAGGATTATTCTTCGGATCTTTTTTCTTTTGCTAATTTCTCTTCTTTTGCTTCAATCTTATACCTATGCACAGAGGACCGGGTACACAAAGGAAGAATTCATGCGCCGGCGGGCCGCCCTCATGGAACAGGTCCAAGATGGAATTGTTGTTTTCTTCGGCAATGCGATTCCCCAATCCGGAGCTCATTTCCGTCAAGATAATGACTTCTATTATTTTTGCGGCCGAGAAGATGTGAATGCCGTTTTGATGATGATCCCGCGGATGAAGCAATCCATATTGTTCTTGCCTCAGACGTCAGAGCGTGAAGATATGTTCCACGGTATAAACTTGCTGAAGGATCCGGAAGGAAAGAAAAAAACGGGTCTGTCTTCCATCCAGCCTTTGGATTCTTTTGATGAGTATCTAGCCAGATGGACCGGGAGAGCCGGTAAAACTCTCCACATCCGTCTATCCCCCAGGGATACAGTCGACAACGCTAGGTATGAGTACAAACTATTCCAGGCCAGAAAAAACAGGATCTTTTACAACGATCAGATCTCTCTGGATAATTACCGGGTAAAAAAACTCAGGGAACGCTATCCTTTCTGTGAATTTAAAGATATCACTCCGATCGTTGATTCGATGAGAGTGATCAAAACTCCCGAGGAAATAGATGTGCTGAGACGGAACGGTAAGATCTCGGCCGAAGGTGTTAACCAGGCCATGCTTAAAGGCAAACCCGGAGTGTATGAGTACGAGATCGAGGCGACAGCCATGTCTGTGATATTGAAACACGGGGCAAGACGGTTCGCCTATCCGCCCATTGTGGGATCGGGGCCGAACTCATGTATCCTCCATTACGCCGAAAATTCACGGATGGTCGAAGATGGCGATATCATCCTCATGGATTTTGGTGGAGAGCTGGATTACATGTGCATGGATATCAGCCGGACCTGGCCGGCCAACGGGAAGTTTACGGAGGAACAAAAAGAGGTTTACACGATCGCGTTGGAAGTCCAGAAAGCTTCGATCGAGGCCTATCGTCCTGGCTTAACTGCCGCAGATGTTCGCAAATATGTGGCCAAGAAGATGAAACAACTCGGCATAAATACACGAGGTCAGAGGGGCGGGATCGGCCATGGAGTGGGCATGGCCACACACGATGTAGGCCCCATGAGTCCCCTTCGGGAAGGAATGGTATTTGCCATCGAGCCGGGATTGTATTACCCGGATAAGAACCTCGGCGTCAGGATCGAAGACACGGTTCTCATCACTAAAGATGGCTGCGAGATCCTCACAAAGGACGTCCCCAAAGAGATCGCCGACGTCGAAAAGCTCCTCGCCTCCCGCAAACAATAAAGATAAAGAGATAGACAACTTCTAAAGTGCCTACTGTCCATGCCACTTGCTGACTGCGTGTGAAACGGTCCCTGCATACAAGAGGCTGTCACCTCATTTTTGGAAGATATTCGCTGATGTAAAGAATTCCAGGAAATTCCTTTATTGTCTGATATAGCTTTTTATCTGCAGTAATCAGAGGGCAGTCAACTATCTGTGCGAAACTCACATAAGTGGAATTATAAACGGTGATGCTGCATTTTCATACTACTCATGAGTCGTATTGCTTTCCTCTGCTATGAAATACTGACTTTTAAAGGACCAAATTCGTTTGAGTGACCATCTTGTCACTTGAGCTCTTTGAGATCCTTGCGATCCTTGGGAACAAAATCCCGTATACATTCGTACAAATAAGTGAAAACATTCAATTTGCCTATTTGAGAGGTCTACACTTAGAAACCTCACAAAAACGGATAAAGCCATTACCACGATCTTTGTTCTTCCAAAGAAAGGATTTTGAATATGTTAACAAAGAGAGATAGATTTTGGACCATACTATTAATTGCGGCTATTATATCGGCAGTCGTTTCATTCTTCACCACGGCCTTAGGTCTGCTCCATTACATTTCCTTTATTTTGGCGATACCCTTGGCACTTGCAGTCCAGATGGGACTTTTTGGATTGGCCTGGCTGATAGGCTTCGGGAACAGACGTATCCGGGGCCTGATGATCGGCCTCTATCTATTCACTATGATATTCTCGGTCACGTTCAGTTATGTATTCTTGCAAAGCGAACTTGTGGAAAAAGTGAAACCTATAGAGGCTCAACGGACACTTCTTGACGATATACGCATCAAATACACGGCTTTCGGAAACATTGTTCATGAAGCACTGAACGAGAGCGATCTCCTCATGACGAAACTCGACCTCTGGCTTAAAGCCGAGGAAGAAAAGGGGTGGGCAACCAAAACCTGTGAGGAGGAAAATCACTGTTATCTTCTTGAAGTCTGCAGCCGAGTAAGAGGAAAAATCGAACTCTGGGAAGAGAAATTCGGCCGCCCATATCGAGAAGGTCCTGGCCGGGAGCTCATTCATGGTGCGCTCAATGAGGAACAGGCGCTTATCACGAATATTCATAATCGCCTCAAGGATTTCAGGGATATAACGTGGCAGAATAGCGATGTTCTGGCAGAAGGATCGAGTAATCGTGCTAGGTTAACCAAATTTGATCAGCTTGTGGCCAGCATCCCTAAGAGGGATATGGAGGCCGTGCTCTGCAGAAAGATCGAACTGCCCATCTCCCCTGCCTATGTTGGACATGCCAGAGATAACGCCATAAGCGAGGAAAAACAGCTTTATGCGTTCAATGATCTCCTGGACATTCTTAGCGGTAGCCGCAGCTTCGAAAGGAGCGATTATCCCACCATTTTTGCTTTGGGGCTTGCGCTTTTTATTGATTTGTTCGTTCTCATTGTCGCCATAGGTGCGGCACTCATCGATGTGAAAAGAGAAAACCTCCTCATTCCCGATACGGACGAAATCTCAACCGAATGGAGCGACCGCCAGCAAAAAGACATCTCCGAATGGATTGAGGGAGCTCTCCTTGGTCAGGTCCGTGAGAAGGAGGACATGATCGCATTCACCCGCGAGCTTCTCAAGACAATCATCGTCAATCGAGAAGGCCAGAATGTGTTGGTTCCTCTAAATGATGAGCAGTATCGATTTGGCGTGATCCTCGTCAAGTCCAAAGCCGCATCGGTCACACGATCAAAAATTGATGGGGAAGAAAAGACAGTCTTCGAGCTGGACAATTGGGTTTATCTTGCTCTCATGCGTTATGTGCGATCCAAAGAGCCACAAAGAGAAACAACGAAGAATGGTGCCCGCAGGGAGAGCGAATAGCTTTTAATTTGAGCCAAATGCGAAAAGGGCCTCACCCTCAGTAATATCCGACGTCGTCCACAGCCTCGATCAGCATCTGTACGTTCTCTCTCTGTGTGTAAGGGGCTATGGAGCAGGCGGTGCTGAGGATGTACCCGCCTCCAGGTTTTCCGATCTCGATCCTGCGAATAGCGTCCTCTTTCACCTTTTCTGGGCTTCCTTGAAGCATCACATTTATGGGATCGATGTTTCCTTTGATGAAGATTGTATGACCCACCCTTTCTTTCGCTTCTTCCAAGCGGACATTGCCGATGGGGGGAGGGTCTAAACATTCTATGCCCGAGACTCCCGATTCCGCCATCATCTCCAAACGGTCATTGATTGCGCCACATGTGTGGATGTAGATGTGTGTGCCCAAATTGCGAACGGCGCTCACAACCTGGCTCTCACAAGGGAGGACGAACTTCTGATAGAATTCAGGAGATATAAAACCCGCCCCCCCATAGGGCGATGATATTTTTATAGCGTCAATGCCGATCTCCGCCTGGTTAAGCGCGATCTTTGTGACTCCCTGAGTATATCTCTGCAGAATATCCATGGATTTTAGAGGCTTTTCGATGAGGTGAATCATCGCATTTTTTACTCCGAAAAGTCGGAGAAAATAGTCAAATGGCGAAGTGACCTCCCCATGGATAGAGAATCGGTCTTCAGTCTTTTCCTTAATATCATGAAAAATATCATAGGCATGGTGAGCATCGATGGGAAAATCCAATCCCTGCGAGACCGGGATAAAATCGATGTCCTCAGGGATGGATTCGGGATCGATATCTTCGATTGAGGGATTAGAAACGATGTTGGCAGGGTAATGCCTTGGAAGATCGTCTGCGGGAAACGCCGTTCGGTCACCATTTTTCCAGGTGATGACTTCCTGGTTCCTTTCTTTTTCGATCTTGAGGACCTGCTGCATCCATTGGTTTGAATGCCCATGAAGGTTGATGAGGATGCCGTCAAATAGGTATAATTCTCTAAGTTTGAGGAGCGCCTCTTCAAAAACATCCTTAAAGAGCCAAAGCTCAAGGGGACGGATTCCTGTTTGCAGGAGCATGTGGCCGATACTCATCTGGCACATGATGGGCACACAGTCCGGCTCCTCCATGTTCATGGCTTTCGCCATCCGATCTTTGGAACTCACCATCATTCTAGGAATAAAGAGAATCAGCGAGCATGTCAAGCGAAAAAGAGATTTACGCTCGAATTTTAATGTAAAATGACATAATAATTGAAATAATATAAAATCATGTATCATAAAGCACAAGGAGGACGGACCTATGAAACTATCCATAAATTCCACTACAATCTCGAGTATGATTTTTATTCTCTTGGCACTTTTCATGCATGTAACATGTCAAACAGAGACAAGAGGTGAGCTTTTGGATATGACTTATGTCTATGATGAAAGCACCATTTATTGGCCGACAGCCAGGGGATTCGAGCTAAAAAAGCTTGCTTGGGAGGTCGGGGAGGCCGGGTATTGGTACGCGTCCAACGAGTACAGTGCATCCGAACATGGGGGGACGCATGCAGACGCTCCCATCCATTTTGCGGAAAATGGACGCACAATGGATCAAATCCCGCTTGAGGAGTGGATCGGGCCCGCAGTCAAGATCGATGTGACCGACGAGTGCACAAACAACCGGGATTATCTTCTTTCTGTGGATGACATCACGGACTGGGAGGCGCAGAACGGAGAGATTCCGGATGGCGCATGGGTGATCATGTACACCGGTATCGACACCAAATATTATCCGGATAAATTGAAGGTATTAGGCACAGACAAAACTGGCGAGGAGGCGCTGCCTGAGCTTAGCTTTCCCGGTTTTTCTCCGGAATCTGTCGAATTTTTGATCAAAGAACGAAACTTCACGGGTATCGCCATCGATACGCCCAGCATCGATTACGGCAAATCCAAAGATTTTAAAGTCCATCAAATCTTATTTGCTGCAGAAAAGTTGGCTTTAGAGAATATTGCCAATCTGGATAAACTTCCAGCAAAGGGGGCAACGCTCTATGTGATTCCCATGCTCATAAAGGACGGAACGGGAGCCCCTGCTCGAGTTTTTGCGATTCTTCCTTAGGTCGCTCTGATATTGTTTTAGAGTCAAATTGTTTTTGGCTTTGAGTTTTGTTGAGCGGTTTTTTTGAAGTACGAATCCTCCAAAAGTCCCTTCGGGGATCTCTTCCTCCATCATCCCCTTTGCAGAAATGATTCTTCATCATTGAGGGAACCTGGGAAATTGTTTGGGCCGTTTCCCAAACAGTCAGTCCAGGGACGTGATCCAACATTTACTTGATAGAGGTGACTAACCAGAGAAGGAAAATAATGAGCCCGACGAGGATCCAGCTTCCGCCAAATCCGAGTGCATCCATTTTGTTCGGCTTTTCGATCTCCCAATTCGAGTTAGGGAGGAGTTTATCCTTTTTGAAGCGGCCGGGATTTTGAAAAGATTTTTGGAGCTCTTCTTCCTCTCTCTCCGGAGTCTTTTGAACTGGGGTGTGCAGCTTGGCATAAAACCTGTCCAGATGATCTCTACGCACCGGTTTGGTCACAAACGACACAAGAAAAAGCAGCACAAAAGGAAAGCATGCATCAAAGAAGAAGCGAACAGCCACAAGTTGGGCTTTTGTGGATCCGGAGAAATCGATGCCGAACCAGCTTAAGATCCAGAGTTCTGCATGGAATCGTCCCAGGCCCACTTTGGCTGAATCTGGGTCAGCAGGATCGACTCTGGCGACGCTATCAAAAAAGATCCCTACAGGCCGAATCACATGCTGTTTCTGAATGCGCTGTCCGACATAATTTGCCCTTCCTCTCTCCACATCTTCACTGAGAGCGCTTGTGGATATGGTCACAGTTTTAGCCTTGGTTTCTATTGAAAAAGTGTCGTTCGTCTTTGCCCACTCGAGACTTGTGAAGAGATTCGGGATA
>JASFPP010000011.1:0-37424 GCA_050115915.1 Candidatus Aminicenantota bacterium | reverse complement strand
TCTAGTCGGATTCAGGGATAGATTTGGCAATGAGTTCCGCAATATCCCACACACGGAAATCGTTCTCGAGCTCTTTGTCCTTGATCGCATCATTGAACATGGTTACACAGAAAGGGCAGGCTGTGGCTACACCCTGACAGTGGCATGCCAGCGCATCTTCGAGACGTTCGATATTGATCCTCTTCCCGATTTTTTCATCCATCCACATCCATCCGCCCCCTGCACCACAGCACAGCGAATCGGCGCGGCTTCGCTTCATCTCTCGAACTTCTGTAGATGGTAAAGATTTAAGAATGTCTCTGGGAGGCTCGAATATGTCACTGTATCTACCGAGATAGCAGGGGTCGTGGTAGGTGATCGTATGGGACTCGCTCCCGGAAAATTTGAGCTGACCCTTTTGTATGTAATCCCATAGAAATGTCGTATGATGAAAAACTTCGCTGGAGAAGCCCAGTTGAGGGTACTCGTTCTTCAGTGTGTTAAAACAGTGAGGGCAAGTGGTCAGTATTTTTTTGATGTTGTAATTCCTGAATGTCTCGATGTTTGTCTGAGCGAGGACCTGGTAGAGATACTCGTTACCGACTCTCCGGGCGGGATCGCCGCAGCATCCCTCCTCCATCCCCAGGATGGCAAACTTCACACCCAGATGATTCAAGATCTTGATCATGGCCAGAGTGACTTTTTTATTCCTGTCATCGAAAGACCGGATACACCCCACAAAGAACAGGTAGTCGATCTCTTTCTCCTCGAGCTCTGAAAGGATCGGAACATTCATTTCCCCCACCCAGTCTGCCCTTGTGTCTAGCCCCAGACCCCAAGGGTTCGAGTTTTTTTCCAATCCGCGGAAAGCTGTCATGAGCTCCTCGGGAAACTGACTCTCCATGAGTACCTGATAACGCCTCATATCCACGATCTTATCCACATGTTCCACGTATACGGGGCAGTGTTCCATACAGGACCGGCAGGTTGTGCATGCCCAGAGAACGTCCTCGGGAATGACTCCTCCGACAAGGGAGGGGGATTCGGCGTTGTCACTCGTCTGAGCCCTCTTTTTGCGACGCTTTGGGATCGTGAGATACATGTGATCCTTCAGGTCCTTGATCAGTCCCTTGGGGGATAGGGGTTTTTCAGTGAGATGGGCGGGACAGTGATCTTGACATCTCCCGCACTGAGTGCAGGCATCCAGGTCCAAAAGATGTTTCCAGGAAAATTCTTCGATCTTGCTGATCCCGAAGCTTTCCGCCTCCTCATCCTCGAGATCCATGTGGCTCACAGCGCCCTTTGGCTCTAGAGAGCGATAAAGGATATTCAGGGGCGAAGATATGATGTGAAAAAGTTTCGAAAAGGGGATGTACGCGATCGTTGCGCAAACGAGGAAAAAGTGAATCCTGAAGATTAGAGTTGTGAGTATCCCTTTAGCCGAGTGATCCAGACCTGTGGCGTTCCACAAGTGTGCGATGGTGTTTCCTACAGGAGCCCAAGCCTGCTTATCCATGCCGACCACAGACAGGCGCAGGCCCTCGATAAGAAATCCAGTCAAGATGATGCCGAGGATCAAGAGCAGGACGGCAAGGTCATCAGGAGTATTGGATATTCGCGGGGGACGACTGATATAACGGCGGTAGAGAAATAAAAGGATCGCGATTAAGGCAACGAACCCGATGATATCCAGAAGTAGGGATGCGAAATTCGCAATCACAGGGGGAAGTGTGAACATGAATTGGACGACAAAGATGACAAGGAGCGGAAAAAGAAATCCGATAAAAAGGAAGAGATGGAGAGTTCCCGGATAAGGATCGCGCAGAATCGAACGGTGCGCGATCGCATCGACGAAGAGAGTTTTTAAACGGCCTCCCATCCCTTCCGATCGGTTTGCGTCGACTCCTGCGCGCCAAAGCCTGAACCGTCTGTTGATCCCCCAGAAAAACAGGATGAGGACGCAAAGGACAAAAAATATATCGACCGTTTTAATCATTGTAGAGTTTTACCTGGAACGAGCAGCACATCGTGACAGCCATAACACTTTTGGGATTTTGGGGGTCCGAAGAATTCTTTGATATGGCAATCGCGGCATTCTTTGATACCGGGCCGGTTGGTGTTACCTGTCATGTATGCATGTCCTGCTGCTCTGTGGCAGTCCACACACGTCAGCCCTTCATCGATGTGATAACGGTGTGTGAAGTTTATGACTTTCTTTTTAATGGCATAACCCAATTCAAGGACCTCTGGGTGACAGTCCAGACAGCGCTCGGTTGTTAAAACATCATCGGCCAGATATTCCGGAGGCGCGATCTGGTCCCGAACATGCCTGCCGACATTCCAGCCCGATGGAAGAGCCTTAAAGCCCGGAGAGTGACATTCATGGCATGAGGTGGAGTCTGCAGGATGGCCGTTGGATTCCTTCCAGAGATCATTGATTTCTGGGTGGCACTCGAGACACACACGTTCACTTGTCGCTGAATACCTCACAAGATAGACGCTCAACCCTCCGCCGCCGAGAAGAAAGAGCACGATACCGATGGATACGACCAACCCAAATTGTTTTTTATATTTTGGCAATGGCATCTTAATCTATGTTTATGGTTAAAAGGTAAATTTCCGGCGAATCCTTTCCCTGTGGGGGACCGACGAGCAGGATCCGGTTACCCTTGACATTCGTGATCTGGGGTCTCCAGAACGATGGGTAGTGGGGGAAATCCATGGGTACTGCACCTTGCACATAACCTTTGGTTTTGTCAGAAAAGGCAACGATCTCTTCACCCGACTGAAGGTCAAGTCTTTGTCCGTCGTATATATTTTTGTAGAGGATAAACCGGCCGTCACCTGATGCGTCGAAAAAATCGATCCGCGGTATCGAACGGGATTCGAGATAGAGAAATCCCGTCCCATCGCTATTGATCCTGTACGTCCCTATTCCCTGCTTTTTTTGCCCGTTGTAAAAGAAGAAAACTTCCCGGCCGTCCTGAGTAATATCCGCCAAGCTAAACCATCTGTCGCTGAAATCTGTTAGCCGCTTGATCTTCCGGCTCTCCCACTGAGCTGTGTAAAGGTCATAGTCGTTCGCGTCGTCCGATGCTTGGGCACCAAAAACGACTGTCCGGCCGTCTTCGCTCATACAAAACGCCCAACCCCCACCCGTGGATGGCTGGCGGGGAAACGACGTCCATTCCCACCGCCCGTCCTTGAATTCTGGCGCGAGAAGGGTTGTCTGTTTTTTTGAGGCTACATCCAGCAGAATGATCCCGCTGGCACTTCCTGAGCTCTGAGGCCCTAAATGGCCTTTGACCAGGCAAACGATCCTGTTTCCATCGGCACTGAGCGAGTAGTTGGATACCCTTTCCCAGTTTCCGTTTTTAAACCCGAACGACTCGATGTCCGATCCCGCAAGGTTTTGGATGGGCAAGGATGTGACCCATACTTCTGAGCCATCTGTGGGCGAGACAGCCAGAAAGTGATCCTTCAGATTGAGCGCGCCATCAACGCTTAGGGTAAACACAGCGATTTTCCCGTTTCCGCTCAATACCGGAGGTTTTGATCCCACTTTCAGGAAGCTCTCTTCGAATGGGCGGGGTGCAGGCTGAGTTCCGCCGCGAAAGATCTCGGTCTCTAGGCCGTTTTCGAGGTTCAAAAACTTGATGGCTTTCGTTTCTCCTTCACTCTCTGTGATCTCCAGGGTGTAAAGCATTTTTTGTCCATCACTGCTCAGGCAGGGGTACTTGGCGACGTCATTCCCCGATCGAGTCAACCTCCGGATATGTCCGCTGGAGTTTTCTTCGGCTGTTATTGTTGTTGCGTGAAGAGCACATAAGCCAAGACAAGCAAGGATTATGGGTATGAATCTTCGTATCATGTTCATACTCCTCTTATTTATATGCGAAAGATGCATCATATCTTTTCGATCCGGATGACCGTATCCTTGAGGGCATACCCACCCCCAGATGGGTCTTTGCGTCGTTCGATGACCGCGTACGGATTCACTCCATTGCCTGCCTCTGTCCACCAGATGAGCGAAGTATCCCAATCCGCGCTTTGGAACCGTTGACCCTTGGCAACCTTCCCCACAGCCTTGTGCCCCAGGCCTTCTGCCAGGGCCACAGACTGAGGGTGGATGCGGCTTGTGAGAATCACCTGAACATCGAGAACGCCCGCAGATGAGACGACACGGACCCGGTCCCCGTTCGAAATACTGAGTCTGGCGGCGGCCTCTCTGTTGATCCACAACCGGTTCACATGTAGGATCTCGCGTGCCCATTTGCTGTTAGCCGTGCCCTTCGCCCATAAATTCGATTTGTACATCGTCAGGACAAATTCATTATCACCAAGGTCTCTGTGGGTTTCGATGGGTGAATACGCAGGTATTGAGGGCGACTCAGGATCGTCTTTGGTGTTCGAGGAGATCGCAATTCTCTCCACTCCGGCCCTCAATTGCTCCGTTTCAGGGGATATTTGACCGGGCTGAGGAGGAATTCTGGCGCGACAGAAACCCTTCTTTTTTAGAGTTTCAAAGTCACAGTCCCCCAAAGATTCCAAAGACTTCAAAACGAACTCTTGTGTGTTCTGGAAGGGGAGTTTATCCCTAACGTCTTTCCCCAATCTTCGTGAGAGTTCGATGCAGAAATTGCCGATCTCCTTAGCTTCGCCTCGGGGACGGAAAAGATCTTCGAGCAGCTTCCCCTCCTCGAATGTCGGCAACCGCAGAGCCTGGGCAGAGCTCATGAGGGAGACAACCGGTTGTCTGAGGCTGACGTTGATCCCTCCGTCGACAGTCGGAGGGGCCACTAAACCCCATCCTTCCAGGTAGGTGGCCGCGGGAAGAACGAGATCAGCGAGCCATGCTGTTTCGGTCAAGTGGGTGTCCATCACTACGAGGAAAGGCACCTTGTTTTCGTCTTGGAAGAAGCGGGATACAGATTGACAATCGGGTTCTTCGAATGCAGGATTTGCCAGCGCAGAAAAATAGGTGTCGATCTTAAGGTCTTCTTCGAAGGCCCTGGATAGGATCTGCGCATTCGCTTTCATCCTGCCTCTCGTTTTGGGCGGAAATCCCAGATCCTGGGGATAAGGCTCGAACACGGAGGGAACGACGATCCCGCCTTCGTTTCCGAAATTCCCCGTGATCCAGTTGAGGAGGGATATGCAGCGAACGTTTTGTTTTCCGTTTGCGTGATCGCTCGCTCCCCCTCCAATTATGGCAACGGAAGGTTTTTGCCGTGCGAATTCCTGAGCGAGTTTTTCTATGGTTGTGGCTTTGACTCCGCTCTCTCTCTCTGCTGCGACAGCCGTGTATGGTTTGAGATGTGTCTTCAATTGGGTGAGCGAGACGTTTGTCCTCAGCCGTATAAAATCGCTGTCTGCGAGGTTTTTTTCAACGATTGTACGGGCCATGGCTAGAGCCACAATGGCGTCGGTACCCGGTTTGATGGGGTGCCATTCATCGCTTTGCGCGGCTGTCTCCGACATCCTCACATCAAAAGTGACAAGCTTTGCACCCCTGTCGACCCGGGCATCCACAAGCTGCCGGGCCATCGGTAAGAGGCGGTCGTGGTTTGCATAGGGATTGGCGCCGAAATTTAGTATCAACCGGCTGTGGCCCACATCTTCTAGGACTTGGGGAGATTGGATCATTGAATCATAGGCCGCTGTGCGATTGCTGTTTTTAATGTGATGCCTGTTTATCCGAAGGTTCGTGCCCATAGCGTCCAGAAATCTTTGAAGAAGGGGATCTTGATCTCCGGTGTCGGTAATCCATTCATCCGTCCGTCCGTTCCGGATGAGGCTATTGATGCGCTGGCTGAGTATAACGTATACTTCATCCCAGGTGATGCGCGTCCACGCCCCCTCTCCACGGGGACCGACTTTTTTCATCGGATAGAGCAATCTCTCAGGATCATTCGCAAGGTTGATCCCCGCCACTCCCTTGGCACATATTCCGCCTCGGTTAATGGGGTGAGCCGGATTTCCGAGTATCTGGACAAGCCTACTGCCGTTGAGGTAAGCGATGACGCCGCAGCCTGCGGGGCACTGTTTGCATGTTGTGGGGATCGCCGTCAGGGACTTCAGAGATGTGCGGGATACCGCTTTCTGACTGTAAAAATGGGATTTGGGCAGAGCATGACGGCTCGCTGCCATCCCTGCAGTCCAGGTAAGGCTGGTTTTCATAAACCTCCGTCGCGAGTATCTTTTTTTTAGCATCATCTCAACTCATTTACGCTATCCATGGTGTTTACAGTAAAGGCATGAATTCTCCAGCTAAAACGACAACATACCGCATGAAAAATATGCCGACGACCACCAAGATGGATGCGATCGTCACAGTGACCAAATTCCGGAACCTTGGCACAACGAGCAGAATAAAGGGTAATATTTTTCCCAGCAAATTCTCGACCACCAGGAAAAGAAAGCTGAAATTTCCACCGAGTAGAAGGTGTAACGCGGCCTGGGCGTCCGCGTGAGAGATCGAGAGAACGAGAAGATCGCACCCGACAAGAAAAAGATCAAAAACGATCATCCATGCGAGCAGCTTGCCCAAACTGAAAATCAAGTTCTTATTGATTGTCTTTTCTTTAGAAAAAAATCGCCCAGCTAATAGACACACGAGGATCATCAAGGCAATGCCCGAGACAATGGCAGACGCAAGGAACAAGATCGGCATCAAAGCTGTGTTCCATAGAGCCCTTGCCTTGCCGAAAGCCAGTATAAAACCAGTGTAGCCATGTACGGAAATAGCCAAGGGAATCCCGATAAAACCGAACAGTCGGGTGAGCTTGAGGTTTTCTTTGAACATAAAATACCCGTAGATGATGCAGTTGATGGGATAGAGCACCAGCAAAAATGATCCCCACGTGATCGGGGATGACCAGTTGAGATAGACAAAGAGATGCCAAGCTCTATAGGGGGCTCCTATATGGAAAAGCAGGAAAAGTGGTGCGATGACCAAAAGGACCGTGGCCAACACAACCCCCACCTTGCCCAGGGGTTTATACTGTTCCATCCCGAAACCATAAGACAGAGTGGAAAGTATGAAGGAGCCGGCGCTCAATCCGGTTAAATAAAAATAGATGGCGATAAACAGGCCGAAGGCTTCCTGGTGCGTGATGTTATAAAGAACTTGTGTCTCCATCACTCCTCTTTCTCCAGGGCCTCCACAGCTTCGATATCCAGACCTATATAATAGGTTTGAGGGCCTGTCCCTATTTCTGGCTTGATGACATGCACGGCATTTTTTGCGATGACCTGAGCGATCTCACTGTCCGGATCGTTCAGATCGCCGAACAGTATAGCCCCTGTCGGGCAGGCGACCACACACGCGGGTTTTAGCCCGGCATCCACTCTGTGGTGGCACCAGTAGCATTTCTCTGCGATCCCAAGTCTTGGATTGATGTACCGCACGCCATACGGACAGGAAGCCATACAGTAGCGGCATCCGATGCACCTGTGAGGGTCGATATAGACGATCCCATCCGGGCGTTTGATCCCGGCGTTGACCGGGCATACGGTCACACAGATCGGATTTTCACAGTTGTTGCACACGATGGGGAGTGCATATTCTCGCGCATGGGGATATTGCCCCTTTTCAACTTTTTTGACCCAGGCCCGCCAAACACTGAGGGGGACGTCGTTCTCACTTTTGCATACGATGGAACACGTGTTGCAGCCAATACACTTTCTCAGGTCGAAGAGCATGGCGTATTTTTTCGGTTTATCGCTCATCGTCTTCCTGTTCGGATTCTGGTGGCCCGACACTCTCTGTCTTTTTGTCCACCTCTTCGGTCTCTTCCGCCCTCTCGCCGTCCGAGCTCTCCGGCGCTTTGGATACTTCCTCTTTTTCTGTCTCTTCTTTTTTTATTCCCTCTGTCTCCTCTACCACTTTCATGGACTCATGCCAGTCTTTTATCTTTCTTCCTAACGTTTCCCGGGTTCTGTACCCCCAATAAACAAATATCCCCAGGATCAGGACCAGAGTTAAACCTCCACCCACCGTGTTGAAGCCTATCCACTTTACTGAATTGAGGTGAGTGGGTCCAATGGCGGTGTCCGCTTTCTTGTTCGGATCGTGGCAGCGCGTGCAATATTCCTGGTATACCGTTTTGGATCCGTGTGATGGATTGTGACATTGGATACAGATAGCCATATCGAACTTTTCGGCAATGTCTCCTTTCCTGTGTCCTGATATCTTACCCAGAGAAGCCCCTTTGAGTAATCCTTTGACCATGACCTCCGGGTGGCATTCTGCACAGGTCGCTTCAATGTTATTTTTGTGTATGGAGGCGGATGGATGATCATGGCGAAGAATGTGATGTCTGGTATGGCAATCGTAACAGAGAGGGAGTTCTCTCTCGGGCAATAAGGGAGCAAATTCAAAGTGCACATTCTTGAGGTATTCTTCGGATTGCTCGGGATGACATTTGGCGCAATCCACATCCGGAAATCCCTCCCGAAAGTGCACCAAGGGATTGGCATGGGTGTGACAATCCACACACGACAGCTTCCCCATCTTGTGCACATCCTGAGCCCATTCTTCGGGGTCCACATACAGAGACCGAACCGTGCCATCCCTAAGGATTTGGGCAAGGTTAAAATTCCCGTGGCACACAAGACATTCCTGGTCCGTATATTTATGCACGTCGGGAGAGGAATGGAGGGAAATCGTGAATCCAAAAAAGCAAAGGAAAAAAAGGTGACCCGTCCTCCGTTTAGCCATCATTTGCAGTAGGGGATTTGGTATCACAATGTGTGTGTGATGTCAAGATAGCGCCGTCAAGCGCTTCTTTCGGTTTTCTCTACCACACAATGAGATCACCTATAAAACGCATGGAATCTTACTGTCATCACAGTTTTGGAACGCTTACCTGTCTGCAATCGTCTCGAATTCAGAAAGGTCATTAGAATTCATAAGCCAAGCCTAGGCGGAAAACTCTCGGCGATTGGATCTCGGAGGCATAACGGAGCTTGAATTCAGGACCTGTCCACTCGTTCTCTCGAGTGGCAAGCCCGCTGTTGAGCATGTTGAATCCGTCAAGCAGAACCCTCAGTTTGGTCCCGCCGATACGGAACGCCTTTGCGATACGGAGGTCGAGTGTGAGGTTGAATTCGTAGCGAACCGCACCGCGTGAGTGAGCTTGGATATAAATAGGTCCTTGATTCAAATTTTCGACGATGATCTTGCGGGAGAACGGTTGTCCGTCGTAATACTTGATAACACAGCCCAGGTTGATATCCCAAGGCGCCTGGTAATTGAGCCCAATCCGGATCGTGTAGGCCCTGTCGAAGCGTAACCTTCCTTTGGTGTTGATCAGAGTGTTCGGATTATCGAAGAGAGTCCCGATAACACCATCGTCGTTTTCCTGCTCGGTGTTCCCGGGATTACTGGTCCCGTCCGCTTGAGTCGCGGTCATTGAGAGAAAAAAAGTGAATGTGGGCCCAAACCTTTTCACAAGGTTCAAGTCCGCCCCAAAGTAATGAGAGACACGGGGATCGTCGGTGTGATTCGTGAGGAGAAAAAAGTCTTGGCCCAGAGTGTTCCTCCATTGATCATAGACGACAAAGATTTGATCGTCTTCAGTTTTAGGGATGAAATCATCCCCGGTATCCAGGATATAGTGTGAATCATAGGCTGAAAAAGGAACTCCGACATTCAAAGTTTTCACGAGGTCTCTTGTGCCTCGATAAAATCCGCCGAGTGAAAAATACCAGTCTGAACCGAATGCCGAATTGAAAACAATGGAATATTCGTCCGTATAAGGCCTTTTGAGGTCAGGGTCTATGCTGGAGTAGAGTGGGCCTTCACGCCTGAGAAGCATGCCTGATTCGCTCTCTTCGAATTGATTGTCGTTATTCCTGTCCTTCCACTCATACACCAGCCCTCCGAGGGCGCCGGGGTTTCCGTATGTGAGATAATTGAGGGGAAGGCGGAAATAGTAACGGGCATAAGACAGTTTAAGTGCGGATTGTTTTGAGGGGGATAAGGGGATGATGATCCCTATTCGAGGGGATACTGAAAACCATCGAACCCTGCTCTCTTCCAGGATGTTTTCTTTGGATTGTGATCCTGAATCCCCTCCAGGGATCCACCCTTTACTGTAATCGAAATTCAGTCCGAAATACAGGGAGAGCAGATTCGCAAAGGTCAAGGTGTCCTGGATGTAAAAATTGAATTGGAGTGAAGCTTCGTCATGTTTGACAGGAGTGTTGAACTTGACGACTTCAAGGGGAGCTTCTTCGTAATAATGGAGATGCAGATTGTCTCGGATGTTTTTTTCCGATAAGGATTGGGATTTTTGTATGTAAAGGCCGTACTGGAGCCTGTGGTCGCCCAAGAATAAATTGGCGAACAAAGAATCCCCCCTAAAAAGAAAGGCGAATGTTTTTCGTGTATCTTCGTAAGCGAGGGGGGCGGCACCGACAGGTATCCTCTGAAAAATTTCGATCCCGTGGGGACCGGCGGCTTCACTCTGGAACTCTGACTGAATACGGCCGTATGCATAATTGATCCCGACCTTGAAAAAATGCCGGTTCTTGAACCACCCGGACCACAGGGCCTGAATGACGTTATAGGTATCCTTTCGATCCGATGTTGATGAAAAAGGAATTTTTCTGTTTGCGCCATATGATCCGTAGGCAAGCTTCTGGCCTGTCCAGAGGACTCTAAGAAAACTCTGGGAAAAGTTATATTTCAGGCTAAAAAAACCAGAGAGCAGGGATGATTTGTCCATTTCGTCAAACTCAGCCATGTCCCGGGAGAGGTCATTGGCCGTCACCGATGCGAAAAACGACAGTTTATTTTTGACTAATGGTCCGGTTACATAAAAATTACCATCCATAAGATAATCAAAGGTGTGAGCTTCAAAGATCCCTTCTTCCTCCAATTTGGGGGTGATGTTCGAAGCCTGTAGAGATCGCTGTGTATAAAAAGCCGCAATCCCTCCATGGAAGGTCGATTGCTCCAATCGAGAGATCAGGTTGAATTGACCCCCGGGCGTGAGAGCATGAGGAGGATGGTTGGCATTCGCTAGCTGCGTATATCCCAGCGCATAATAATCAGGATAAAACATCGGCATACCGGTCCAATAAGGATCGGTCATGTCGAATCCGTTTAAAAAATAGGAGGTCTGGGTCCAGGAGCCCCCGCCTCTTGCGCTAAAAACGGCAGGAATGTTATTCCACAGGCCGCCCACGTCGATACGGTTGCTCGTGGCCGAAAGATCTTGGTTTTCCATAAGCGCCCAAACATTATGAGCGGAAGGAAGAACTGACAGGTTGATCCTATCGAGAATGGTCTGTTGGAGGCACTGGTTGAAATCTGTGCGTATCACCTCGGAGAAAGATGGTTCTTCGCTGTCTTCTCTCTGGAGAACGGCTTTGATGAACAGAGATTGAGAAGGGAGTACGTGCACTCCTGGCTGAACGGTAGATCGGTATCCCGGTGTTTCGAATCGGACCGTGTAGCGCCCGGGGAGAATCCCTGTCATATAAAAAGAACCTGATCGATCGCTGGTGAGGATTTTTTCGAACGGAAAATCCTGGCCCGAGATCTGGACCTTGACCTGGCTTAAAACCGTGTGGTCTGCCGCCGTTATTTTCCCCTGAATGAGTCCGGATTCATCCGCCCTCACAGTCAGTCCGAACAGAGTCATGGATAGGAGTAGAACCAGTGGGAAATAGGGTTTTTTGGAGGTGAAGGTATTCAGTGAGATTTTCTCCTATTCATGCAGCCCCTATTTTTTACTTTTCGTTTCCGCCTGTCAACCCCCCGAGGACCAAGTCGCCGAATCACGCAACCGTAATGGAAGATATTCCGGGTGCTCTAATGGGAGATTCGAAAACGCGGGCGGTTTTACTGAAAGGTGAGAATATGTATAATGTCCCCAGAATATCGAGGTAAGAACAATGACAGAAAAATATGATATGGCTGTGGTCGGAGGCGGCCCGGGCGGTTATGTGGCAGCGCTAAGGGGAGCCCAGCTTAAAAAAAGCATCGTTTTGATCGAAAGGGAGAAGGTAGGCGGGACATGCATGAATTGGGGGTGCATTCCGACCAAATACCTTCTCCAGCAAACAAAGATCTTTACGGACGCGAGATATAACATGAATATCGATGGACCTCTCGATTCTTTGTCTTGTAACTGGCGGCGTTTGCAGGAGGAGAAGGAAGAGATCGTCCGGAAGCTTGTCAAAGGCATAGAGTTTTTGCTCTCTCAGAATGGAGTGACTGTTCTTAAAGGAGACGCCACTCTGAAGAATGGGGGGGAGATCTGGGTGCGGACAAAAGAAGGTGAGAGCCGTGTGGAAGCGGATAAGGTCGTACTTGCGACCGGGAGCCGCCCGAAAGAACTTCCGTTTCTCTCTTTTGACGGGAACAAAGTGATCGATAGCAAGAGAGCTCTGAGCTTGGAGAGAGTCCCTCAAAAGATGCTCATTATCGGTGCCGGTGCCATCGGTCTCGAGTTAGGCACAATATTCATGCGGTTGGGCACTCAAGTGATCGTCCTCGAAATTTTACCCACAATTCTTCCGGGGATTGATGTCCAGATGGCCCGGCGGCTCCAGCGGATCTTGAAGAAACAGGGCATGGAGATCTACACGGAGATGCACATTGAGGAAAGTGAAGTTCAGCCTGGGCATATTACTTTGCGCGGGACATGTTTAAAGAAAGAAACTCCTTTTTCTTACGAAGGAGAAATGGTTCTTTGTGCCGCAGGGCGGACGCCGAACACCGAATTCTGCGCCGAGGAAAAGAAGTCCCATATTTTAAACGATGCAGGTTTCGTCGAGGTCAATGACTATCTTGAAACGAGGATCCCGGGGATATACGCCGTCGGCGATCTTATAGGCGGGAAGCTCCTTGCGCACAAAGCCTCCCATGAAGGCATTTTCGCCGTCGAGAATGCATCGGGATCGCGCAATATTCTGGATGCGAACACAATCCCCTCAGCTGTTTTTACGGATCCGGAGTTTGCGTGTGTTGGGCTTACCGAAGACGATGCCGCTGCACTGGGTATAAAACCTCGGATCGGCCTCTTTTCGCTCCAAGCATCAGGAAGAGCCATGACAATGGGAAAGCTGGAGGGGGCCGTCAAGGTTGTCGCGGATGTGGATGACAGGGTCATCGGGGCACAGATCCTTGCGCCCGGCGCGAGTGAACTCCTACCGGAATTAACGCTTGCTGTTAAAGAAGGCCTCTCTTTGAAGGACATTGCATCGACCATCCATATACACCCCACACTCTCCGAGGCGGTCATGGAATCGGCTATGAACGCACATGGGGAGGCTCTTCACATCCTTAACACTTTGACATAAATAGGGTTGCAAATTACAATAAGCCCCTGGTTATCAGATGAAAGTCGCGGATAGAGAATACACAAGCGGTTGGTACACTAAAGAGCGGGATGATCAAGGACCCTTTAGGTGGATGGGAAAAAAAGCCCGCGTCTCGATCAAAGACTATCCCGATCCAGGGAAAAAATACCTCCGCATCACAGCAGGACACTCCTTCCCTGAAAAAGAGCTTCCGATCTTGGAAGTTTTTGTGAATGGCACAAAGATCGGCAGCCGAAAGGTCGAAGCCGCCTATACGCCCTATGTTTTTTCTTTTAAAGATTGTGGTGAGCTCGATATCGAACTCAAGCTGAACCGCACGGCCCAAGTGTGTGGTGACCCCAGAGATATGGGCATAATGGTGAGGGACATCGAGGTCCTTTCGGCCACTGCCATCGACGTCTTCCTGGATGGGTGGTATCTTCCTGAAGCGCCTCTTCGCAATCATGAAGAAGTCCCCTCCCGCTGGATGAAGCAAAGGGCAGGTTGTCTTTTTCAAAACCTCCCGAAAAACACGGAGAAATACTTGCGCATCGAAGCGGGGCACCCCTTCGAAGGCGAAGAGAATCCCGTGTTGACCGTGGTCGCAAACAGGATAAAGGCGAGTGAAAAGGAAATCCTCTCTGCTGAAAGGATTTACTTTATTCCTCTTGATTCTCTCTCGGATTCTGTCGAGATTGAATTCAAGTTGAATAAAACCTTCCCCTCTGAGTTAACCGGGGATTCGAGGCAATTGGGGATCTTGGTGAAAAGAATAGACATTTATCTCCCTCAAAGGGACGAACTCGTGTATGAAAAGGGTTTTTTTGAATGGGAGCACAGGGAGTTTTTCCCGTTTACCTGGATAACTCAAAATGCGAATATGTTCTTGCCAGCAAATCAGCTGAAAACTCACAAGTATCTTTCTTTCTATGCATTTTCCCAGTATGCAAATTTTAGTCAGAAGTTGAAGCTTGTTCTCGAAGGGGAGGAGCTTTGCGAAATACCGCTAATCAAAAATTGGAATTTTTACAGTCTTGGTATCTCTGAATCCGTGGTTAAAGAGAACAACAGAAGTGCATATGAGCTTCATCTGTCATTGAATAAGCTCTATCCCCTCAAGTACCATGAGGAAGATCCAAGGGAATTGGGCGCGAAGCTTTCAAATATCAACTTTCACGACGACGATGAGATCCATGAAGAATCTCTGTTCTTCCATAAGAACATCATGTTGAACTATGAAGAGAGAAAGCGGGGAGAGACAGAATTGACATCATACCCTATCAACCTGGGTATCGATCTTTATGCAAAATGCAACATGAAACCTCCCTGTGTGTACTGCTTGTGGGATTGGATGAAGGAAGAGGAAGAGGGCCACATTGAAGCTGTGGTTGATGCAAAAACCTTCGAGGAATACGGTGCTTTTTTCAAGGCCGCGCGATTACTCATCAATTGTTCGATCGGCGAGCCTCTCATGCACCCTGGATTCGAACAGATCATGGAATACTGTACGAAACACAACAAGATCATGGAGATCTCCACAAACGGACAAGCCTTCACGGAAAGAACGATCAAAGCTCTCCTAGGGAGGCCTGTGTACCTTTATATATCTCTGGATGCGGCGACTAAGGAGACGTATGCCAAAATAAGGAATGACCGGTGGGACTCTATCCTCCCCAAACTTGTGCTCTTGGGAGAAGAGCGGAAAAAAAGGGGGAGCCTGCCCAAGATTCACATGGTTTTTATGCCCATGAGAGTGAACAGGGATGACCTGGAGGAATATTTCCGTTTATGTCAGAAGATCGGCGCCGACGCGTTGATCCTGCGTCCGTTGCTCGTTCTGAATAAACCTAAGATCGAACATGAACGGGGAGGATATGTCTTTGACTACAAAAATGAGCTTCTTCCTCGGGAAGATCTGGAGGAAATTTTCGAGAAGTGTGCGATTTATTCCAAAAAGTACGGCGTGCCGGTGGCCAACCAGTTCAGCTTCGGGATGCGCGATGAAGAACAGTTCAAGGGTAAAGAAGCTGTAGACCTAGAATCTCAGCGATTTTGAGCGGCAAAAAATGGCGGAACAAAAGAATCGTCAAGAGGATAAAGGATCCATCGATCCGAAAGAGATCGTCGAGACGCAAGCGTTGGCAGACGACATCGGCGAATCCGGAATGCCTCTCTGCAAGGAACCCTGGGAAAACCTTTACATACTGAGAAGGGGTATTCTTCCCTGTTGTTACGGAAATCCAGTCGGATACGCTTTCCCGGATTATGCGCAAGCGTGGAACTCTCCGGAGATTCAAGAGATCCGGCGTTATTTGACTCAGGGCAAGCTTAGCCCCTACTGTATGGAATGCCTGGGATGCCCCATTGTGCAGAGATATCTGGCTGAGCACGGGATGGAAAATCCCGCCCTCGAACAAAGGCCCTATGTATTCAGGCTCATCAACAGATTGCTCTTCCGGATCCCCGGAAAAGTCATCCGGTTTTTATCCGATAATTTCTTAGGGAAATAAGCGAAGAATCCCCAAGAGCGTGATGAGTGATGTCAGAATGTCCTGATGCGTTTAATGTAAGGGGGATGGGAAGCTCTTCCTCAATGGGACTAGTTCAGATATCCCAGGGCTCTGAGTTTTTCTTTCATTTTTTCGTCTAGCTTGAGATTCTCGATGTTCCTCTTGGTTCTCATCCGGATTTCATAGTATTCATCAAGGGTTACTCTGACTTCCCCTGCGATTTGTTCATGTTTTGGGTACTGATTTATTTTCTCTTGCATGTCTTTATCAAGGTCGTAGATCTCGATATTCTTGATTCCTGTTTTAGATTTTTCAAAAATGAATTTTAGGTTATCTCTGTTCGAAGCCACGACAGCAGGACACGGGACGGGAATATTTTTAAAGGCGAGATCGCTGATGTATATTCTGTCCTTGGATTCCTTCCCCAAGACAAGGGGTAGCAGATTTTTTCCGTCGATCGAATTTTCGTCATACTTCACAGAGACAACGTCCAGGATCGTCGGCATGATATCGATCGAGCGGCATTTGGTTTTTACCCGTGTTCCTTTGTATTGAGAGCCGGGAAATTTTACGAGCAGAGGCACACGCAGGAGTTCCTCATAGAGCGTGTTCGAGTGAAGCCAACCCTTATGTTCATAAAACTCTTCGCCATGGTCGGATGTGATGATGATCAGAGTATTATCGTAAATACCGAGTTTTTTAAGATGGGATATCAGCGGATTTATGAACATTTCGTCCGTATACAGGATATCGGCGTCATACAGCGCAACGATGTTGTTCCGTTCTTTTTCTGTGAATGCGTAGTCCTCTCCGTGCTCTTTGAGAAAATTGCTCAGGCCGATTCTTCCCCACTTGGCGCCTTCTTCGAGGAAGGCTTCATTCCAGGGTTTGGGGGAATGGTAAGGGCCATGTATCTGGAAGGTGTGAAGGAAAAGGAAGAACTGTTTGTCCTTATTTTCGGTGAGCCAGCTCGAGGCGTAACCGTAAAGCTGCCTGGCCTCGTCGGGGACGCTCCCGCCTACGGGATTTTCGTACCAGTCGAATCCCTTGGCAAATCCGAAAATGCTGCTGACGAACCCTCCTCCTGTGAGTGCATGAGTGATGTATCCATATTTTTTTAGAAAAGAAGCGATGGAGGGAAGCGACACATCGATTTTTTGTGTGCTGTAATAGATCTGGTGATTGGCTGCATTGAGGGAATAAAGCATCGAGACGTGAGAAGGCAATGTCCAGGGACTGTGGACATAGGTGTTCTCGAATAAAACACTGTCTTTCGCGAATTCATCCATGTAGGGACTTGTGTTTCGGGAGTATCCGTAACTGCCGATGTGATCCGCTCTCAAGGTGTCCAAGGATATAAGAATAATGTTGGGCTTTTTTTCTACCCGGCGATAAATAATGGGATTGAACCAAAAGGGAAACACATGGTTCGAGGAGGATGATTTTGGCAGCTCTGTGATGAAACTCAATTGTGTCTTTTTTTTCGCATGAGAAGACAGGTCGATCTTTGCCATGAATATCTGTTCTCTTAATCTTTGATCCGTGATGGTGAGTTCTTTTTCGAAAATGACTTTGGATGTGCCCTCGCTCTCGGCAAGAATTTTAAAAACCGCCGTTTTTTGTTCAGTATAGCCTCTTTCATTGTAAATTCCCACGCCAAATTCCAGGTGCGATTCTGCGGGGAGGTTCAGCGTGAAATCGAATCGACTTTTTGGCGGGGCCAAGAGAGCGTTCACGGCCAAGTTCTCATGGTTTATGACCTTCTTGATATTTTCGGGATTGTTCTGTTGATCGGAAGGATCGGCCGTGAACCGGTATTTCATCTTATAAAAATCCAGGTATTCGTTATCATTGCCCATTGAATCTTGTTCGGATAAATACTGCGCTCGGATGTTGCTTTTTAAAAGTTCATCCTGCATTGCAGAGGGAATTGAAAGAAGAACAACGTCATTCCGAGTTTTGATCCTGACGCTATAGATCAGGAGTCTTGGAGGAGTCGGACCCCTTTTTTCTTCGAGCTTTTGTGAAAGACTGGGTTTAATCGTGATTTTGTACAATCCAAAATCGTTGATGTTTTTTTGGATCGTATAGGTTCTGGCTTGAGTGCCTACGGTCTTTTTCTTAAAAAAAGTGTCATTGATATAGAGATCTAGATCAACGGGATGCCAGTTTCTTCGGGTAAAGATTTCGAATTCAACAGGAGCATCTGGGAGTATGGTCTCGAATGAGAACGCCGTTCCAATATCCATGATCAGGCTTTTCCATTGTTTACGGTAGTTGTTGTCGTTGCTTAAATCAATCTCCCTGCCGGTTTTTATCCATTGCCAGCTCAGGGCATCACTTTCAGCTTCTTCCATGAAGTTTATGGGAATATCGTTGATCCACACATCCATTTCTCTGGGTTTTTTTGTTTCATCGTGGCCAAGGATTGATTGTGCGGTCGTTCCCGCAAAGACTTTCTCTTTGCTCGTCGAAAATTCTGGAAATAGCTTCAGTTTTCCGGTCAGCTCATCTTCGACGACCTCGAACTTCTCCAGGAGTCCTGCAAAGGGAGTCTCAGTCACATGCTTTTCTGTCATGTGATCGATCAATCTGAGCAATCCATCCGATTGGAGCTCAGATGAAGATTTAGGGGCCCGTTTACAACCGAACGAAGATATGAGGAGTGCTACCGAAATACCGAGAGCAGCGATTATTAAGGTCTTTTTTACCATGATGAACCATTATCGAAGAATTCATTTTTGTTGTCAACCGAGCGCACCGATTCTTAAAAGCCGGTCATTTCCGAGGATTTTAAGGGCTTGTCATCATGAATATTTTTTTTGAAAAAAAATATGCCAAAATGATTGCATTGTTGATTTTATTTTTATAAAATCTATGCCTTTATAAAAATAAGATGATCGAACTTTTTCTAGTTTTTCTAGTTTTTGGGTTTGTGGGCGCTCTTATGGTCGTCGTTAACAAGATCTTGGGTCCCAAAAAAACCAATCCTACGAAAGAAATTCCCTATGAGTGTGGAAGCCCCTTTCTCCAAGAAGGCATCAATCCATTCCCCATAAAATATTATCTTGTAGCCTTTTTATTCCTCTTGTTCGACATCGAGGTCGTGTTTTTCTTTCCCTGGGCTCTTGTTTTCAAGGAGATTGGAACAACCGGCGTTATTTTAATGTTCGTTTATATTTTTATTCTGCTCATGGGTTTTATTTATGCGTGGAAAAAAGGGGCGTTCCATTGGGAAAAATAGGTTTAGCTTTTAGGCAGAGAGACTTTTTCGAAGAAAGGTACCGATGAAAGGCGGCTGGATCACAACAAAACTCAACTATGTGATTGGGTGGGGACGGAAGTTCTCGATGTTCCATTATCCCTTTATCACTGCCTGTTGTGGCATGGAGTACATGTCAACGGCGTGTGCCCATTGGGATTTTGACCGTTTTGGCTGTGGATTGACGACCTTTTCGCCTCGGCAAGCAGATTTGATTATGGTCGTGGGCACGATTTCGCAAAAAGAGGCGCCTGTTTTAAAGACGGTCTATGACCAGATGTGCGAACCCAAATGGGTCCTCGCTGTCGGGGCGTGTACATTAAGTGGTGGCATTTATGACAATTATGCTGTTGTCCAGGGAATCGACAATATTATTCCCGTCGATGTTTATGTCCCGGGTTGTCCGCCTCGCCCCGAGACATTCCTGGATGCCATCGTCAAACTTCAGCAAAAGATCCAAAACCAAGAACAAGATTATTTCCGATGGAAAAAAAGACAATAACCGAGATCCTGAAAGAGAGATTTCCTGATAAGATCAAGGAAGTCTCTGCCCATTTCGGTGATCAGACTGTTACCGTTGACAGGGATTTCCTTCTGGAGCTCTCGAAATTCCTGATAAAAGAGCCCTATGTGTACACCATGCTGCTAGATCTCACCTGTGTGGATTATTTGGGAGACGATTTTCGGTTCGAAATGGTCTACCATCTCTTCTCGATCACCAACAATGACCGCGTGAGAATCAAAGTCAGGCTCGAAGAGAAGGATCTTAAAATCGATTCGTTGACCCCTCTTTGGAAAAATGCCAACTGGCTGGAGAGGGAAGTTTATGATATGTTCGGTGTCCATTTTGAAGGGCATCCGTATTTGGTGCGGCTTTTTATGTATGACGGGTTTGAAGGGCATCCGTTGCGCAAGGATTACCCTTTGCGGAAGCGACAACCCCTGATTCCGATGAGACGAGACAAATGACATACCGGATCCAGAAAGACGCAAAAAAAGAGAGCATGCTCATCAACATGGGGCCTTCACACCCTGCGATGCACGGCACGATCCGGATTATGCTCGAGCTGGATGGCGAACTCGTCCGGAACGCGGAGTTGGAGGTGGGGTATCTCCATCGTGGTTTCGAAAAAACCTGCGAGCACAAGACGTATTTTAATCTTCTTATATACACAGACCGATTGAATTATGTTTCTCCGTTGATCAACAACTTGGGTTATGTGATGACAATGGAGAAGATGCTGGGCATAGAAGCCCCGGAAAGAGCTCAGTTTATTCGAGTCATCATGAGCGAGCTCTCCAGGATCTCTGACCATCTCACCGCTCTTGCAGCCATGACGATGGAATGCGGAGCATTCACAGCTTTTCTCTATTACATTCAAGCCAGAGAGGAGATCTGGAACGTTATAGAGCAGACAACAGGGGCACGGATGACAACATCCTACATCCGGATCGGTGGAGTCCGGGCTGATTTGCACCCCGAGATCGATCCCTTATTAGATAAAGCCATAAAATCCACACGCCAGGTGCTCAAAGACTGCCACGGCCTTCTGGACAAAAACAAGATCTGGCTAAACCGGACGCGCGATGTTGCTGTGGCTAGCCCTGAAATGGCGATCAATTATGGATTTACTGGTCCTTGCTTGAGAGCAAGTGGCGTGCCTTATGATGTACGCAAAGCACATCCTTACTGCACTTACGATCAGGTGCGTTTTGAAATTCCCCTGGGCGATAATGGCGACAATTTTGACAGGTACATGGTTCGGATGAAGGAAATGGAGCAGAGCCTTAGGATTATTGAGCAGGCACGGAAGTATGTCCCAGCATCGCCTCCTGAGATCTTAGCTGACAGCGTTGAGCCCGTCGAAGCCATTAAAGCTTCAAGAGAGAAAAAAATCGATGCCCCGATCAAACTCTCACCTAACCTCGAGGGCTCTGAGAAAGACGTCTATCCACGAATCCTAGTCAAAGGAAAGAAGTACATCGTTCCGCCGAAAGAGGATACTTATACAAACATCGAAGGACTGATCAATCACTTCAAGTTTTTTATGAAAGGGCATGGAATCCGGCCACCTAAGGGCGAAGTTTACTTCTCGGTCGAGGGCGGAAGCGGAGAGGTTGGGTACTATATCGTATCTGATGGGACAGACAAGCCCTACAGGCTTCATCTCAGAGGGCCCTGTTTCCACATCGTCGCCGCCCTTGAGGAGATGATCCAGGGGCACTATGTTGCCGACATTATCCCAACCTTTGGCGGTATGAACATGATTGGAGGAGAGCTGGACAGATGAGCCCTGAATTTTCCGAGATAACAAAAAAGAGGCTCGAAGAAGTCATCGCCCGCTATCCGAAGAAAAATGCGGCACTGCTCCCAGTCCTCCATCTCGTTCAACAAGAAGTCGGATATATTTCTGCGGACGAGGAAAAACAGGTGGCTGCGCTGCTCGAGATCAAACCTATCCAGGTGCGAGAGGTTGTCACGTTTTATACCATGTATAACCGCCAACCCATAGGAAAGTATCATATCCAAGTCTGCTCTAATTTGAGCTGTTCATTGCTGGGTGCAGAAACTCTCATCGATCACCTCAAAGAAAAGCTAGGAATTGAATTGGGTGAAACAACGGAGGATCAAAAATTCACACTGACAACGGTGGAGTGTCTTGGGGCGTGTGAACAAGCGCCCTGTATGATGATCAACTATGACTATTATGGAGATTTAGATCCAAATAGAATCGATGAAATTTTGGATAATTTAGAATAAAAACAGTGGAAGAAAAACTTTTAAGTCAACTTTTCGAGGTCGAAAACGGGCACACGATCGATGTCTACATCAAAAAGGATGGTTACAAAGCGGTCAAAAAAGCCATCAAAGAAATGACCCAGGAGAAAATACTCGATGAAGTCAAAGCGGCCAATCTTCGGGGAAGAGGAGGAGCCGGTTTTCCCGCTGGAGTCAAATGGGGTTTTGTCCCCAAGGATGTGGATAAACCCAAGTATCTCTGTGTCAATGCGGACGAAGGCGAGCCAGGAACATTCAAAGACCGCTATATCATGACACATAATCCCCATCTGCTATTGGAGGGGATCATCATTACCTCCTATTGCGTGGGGATCCACAGTGCCTACATCTACATTCGCGGCGAATACGAAAATGTGGCTCTCAGGCTGGAAGAGGCCATAACAGAAGCTTATGACAAGGATTATCTGGGGAAAGATGTTTGCGGAAGTGGTTTTGACCTCGATGTTTTTGTCCACAGGGGAGCCGGAGCCTATATCTGTGGAGAAGAAAC
Organism: Candidatus Aminicenantota bacterium; assembly: GCA_050115915.1. GTDB lineage: Bacteria > Acidobacteriota > Aminicenantia > Aminicenantales > Aminicenantaceae > WTAW01. The sequence continues at coordinate 15,066 of JASFPP010000011.1, read as the reverse complement.
AGCTCTGCTCGAATCTTTGGAGGGCAAGCGCGGAAATCCCCGCTTAAAACCTCCGTTTCCGGCGACAATCGGACTCTTTGGCTGTCCGACAGTCATCAATAACATTGAAACACTCTCGAACGTGCCCTTAATTATTCTGAATGGTGCGGATTGGTTCGTCGGAAAGGGGTCGCCAAAGGATGGGGGAACACGAATTTTCGGCGTGAGTGGGATGGTGGCTAAGCCCGGAATTTTCGAGCTGCCTGTTGGAACTTCCCTTAAAGATATCATCACCAAATATGCCGGAGGCATGAAAGAGGGAAAGACGCTGAAAGCTGTCATTCCAGGTGGAATGTCAGCGCCCATACTCACACCTGATGAGATTGACCTTCCCATGGATTTTGATTCTCTTATGGAAGCCAAATCCATGCTCGGATCTGGGGCCATTATTGTTTTAGATGAAGAGACATCTATGCTGGAAGTTCTGAGGCGTGTCGCTAAGTTTTACTCCCATGAGTCCTGTGGTCAGTGTACCCCCTGTCGCATCGGAAACCACTGGATCAAAAAGACGGTCGATCGGATATTGAGTGGTGAAGGCAAAAAGGGGGATATTGACAACATCATCAGAGTGGCCTCCAACATCTTGGGAAAAACACTCTGTCCTTTGGGAGATGCGGCTGCAATGCCCATTCTCTCTATTTGCGAAAAATTCAAAGATGAACTCGAATCTCACATCAAGGATACATGAACGGATAAAGGAAACCGATGGTAAAGATCTTCATAGATGAAAAGCCTGTTGAGGCTGCTGAGGGAACTACGATCTTTAAGGCCGCTCAAGAGGCAGGAATTGCCATCCCGCACTTATGCTATCATCCAGCTTTTGAACCTGAAGGGACCTGCCGGATGTGTCTGGTCGAGATCGAAGGATTCCCAAAGCTAGAGTTAGCATGTTCCACTCAAGTGCGAGAGGGGATGAAAATCTTTACCAAGAACGAAAGGGTTGATGGTGCGAGAAAAGGCGTTCTAGAGTTTCTATTGGCCGAACATCCCATCGATTGCCCCATATGCGATCAAGCGGGAGAATGTAAACTTCAGGATTATTATGAGGAGTATGGGCTATTTGAAAGTCAGTTCAATGAAGTGAGGGAAAAAAGGCGGAAGAAAGCCAAAATCGCTGAAAATCTCCTCCATGACCAGGAACGTTGTGTTTTATGCCGTCGATGTGTTCGTTTTTTAAAAGAGGTGACAGGGACGGGCGAATTGGGCGTGTTTGAACGAGGTAACCATACAGAGGTCAACATCCTGGATGAGGGAATGATAGATAATAATTACTCCGGGAATCTGGCGGAAATATGTCCTGTGGGGGCCATCACCGATTCTGATTTTCGGTTCCAGACCCGGAGCTGGTTTCTCGAAAGCGGGGATTCAATCTGCCCCCACTGCAGTAGAGGATGCAGCATTTCTGTCGAATATATCAATGCTTTTCACAGGTTTCCAGTCCCCAAACGTGTGTTCCGGTATCAGTCCCGAAAAAATCCGGACATCAATGGATTCTGGATGTGTGATTTCGGACGTTATAGCTATTCCTACCTGGATGACAATAGACTCACGAAGATCATCACCAATAACAGAGAGGACAATCTCACATGGGAGATGGCGATTCTTGATATTGCAAAAAAAATGAGGCGGCTCAGAGACATGGACGAAACCTCTCATATTGCCGTCATCTTGAATACATGGCTATCCAACGAGGAGTTGTTCCTCCTGAAAAAGCTGTTTGCAGGAAGCTTCGAAACAGACCAGATTTATTTTGTCGATCCCCCTCAGGGAAAAGCGGATGACATCTTGCTCACCTCGGAGCGCACGCCGAACAGGAAAGGGGCACAGGAGATCGGTTTTAATTTTAAATCGCCAGATTGGAGCCATCTTGCCGAAAATACAGATTTACTTTTTGTGTTTGGGAGCTTTCTTTCAGAGCAGAAAAAGGCAGAAGAGCTGCAAACAAATCTCGCCAACATAAAGGATAAGATCCTGCTGACGCCACACTCCAGTCAATTGGACTCACTCATGGATGTGATTTTGCCCACATCGGTGATTCCCGAGAAATCAGGGTCTATAACAAATGTGGATGGAATTGTCCAAGAGTTTTCCCCTGTTCTTGAAGGGATTGGAGAGTCTCGGCCGGAATGGGAGATTCTAGTCGGGCTAGCAGAATTGGCCAACGTTGATTTTGGTGTCAAGACATTCCGAGCGCCGGCAGTCATATTGGAAGAAATGGGAAGGGAACTGGAATTTTTTAAGAAAAAACAATGATTGATATACTCATCGTACTCGCCAAGATCGTATTCGCCATGATGTGGTTTCTTGTTCTCGCTCTCTATCTCACCTGGGCGGAGCGGAAAGAAAGCGCTGTCATGCAGGATAGAATCGGAGCGAACAGGGCGAACATCTGGAAATTCCGGATCATCGGCCTGTTTCAGCCCTTTGCCGATGCGGTCAAGATGTTCTTTAAGGAGGACTTCACTCCTGTCTTTTCCAGACGGTTCATCCATAACCTTGCGCCCTTCCTGAGTTTCTTTTTTGTGCTGGTGACTATCGCTGTCGTACCTTTTGGGGATGTCCTCCGTATCGGAGGGAGAGAGATTAAGCTCCAGGTTGTGGATATCAATGTTGGCCTTCTTTTTATAATCGCCATGCTGTCTATGAGCATTTATGGCGTTATTCTGAGCGGATGGGCCTCCAACAGCCGCTGGACACTCATGGGGGGCCTAAGAGGGGCTGCACAGCTCGTCTCTTATGAGATCGCTCTTGGGCTTTCAATCATTGGTCTGATCATGGTTTTCCCCTCGTTTTCGCTCTCCAATCTTGCCCATTACCAGGGAGAATTACTCTTTGGATGGCTGCCCAAATGGGGAATTATTTTTCAACCCCTGGGTTTTATCATCTTCCTTTTTGCCGCTGTCGCAGAGTCGGAGAGAGTTCCCTTTGACCTGCCCGAAGGGGAATCCGAGATTATCGGCTTTTTTACAGAGTACAGTGGCCTCAAATGGGGACTGTACATGTTTACAGATTTCATGAAGGTCCTGATCGTGGCCTGCTTGCTGACAACACTCTTTTTTGGAGGATGGCAGGTGCCGTGGTTGTATGCGGATGGATTCCATTTTCCCTGGGGAGGGCAGTGGCTACTGCCTCATGGGATCGTGGTTGCCCTTCAGGTGTTATCCTTTAACCTCAAAGTTTTCTTTTTCTGCTGGTTCCAGATCCTCGTTCGCTGGACCTATCCGCGGTTTCGTTACGATCAATTAATGGACATGGGGTGGAAACTGCTCATTCCGTTGAGCCTGTTCAATATCGTGGCGACCGCCATCATAATGAGCGTATTGCAATGACAAAAGCATTAGGTTATTTTATCGAACTCATCAGAGGCGTCATAATCACAACACGGCATTTTGTCGTAAACATGTATTTTCATATCCTCAAACTTTTCGGGATAAAAACCAAAAGAAAAGGAGCCGTCACCACACAATATCCAGAAGAAAAAGTCAAGATCGCTCGCAGACACCGCAGCCTCCATCGACTGATGAAAAGGGAAGACGGCAAGCCCCGGTGTGTTGTCTGTATGTTGTGCGCGACGGTCTGTCCTTCGGAATGTATTTATATCGAAGCGGCAGAGGACCCCGATCCCGATATCCAGAAGTACCCTTCCACTTTCATCATCGACCTCACGCGATGCTGTTTTTGCGGATTTTGTGTCGAAGCTTGCCCTGAGGATGCCATCCGCATGGATACAGATGAGGTCGAGATCGCTGAGTATTCGCGAGAAGCTCTCGTTTACGATCTGGATAAACTTACCAGATGACCCCCCATAAAATCACGCTCGGGACATTCGAGATCTACGGACTCAGAGATGGTTTCTTCTACCTGGATGGAGGTGCCATGTTTGGAGTCGTGCCAAAACCTTTATGGGTAAAGTTGTTTCCTTCCGATGAATTGAACAGGATCCAAATGGGACTGAACTCCATCCTCATAAAAACGAGTGAAGAATTAATCCTTGTCGATACAGGAATAGGGTCCTTGATCCCTCCCAAGTTCCTCGAATATTACGCCATCGAAAGAACGCCTGATCTTTTGGAATCGCTCAAGAATCTTGGTTTTTCCCCAGGGGAGATCACTTTTGTGATCAACACTCACCTTCATTTTGATCATTGCGGGGGCAACACCTACAGAGATGCCAAAAGCAATATTGTACCCACATTTACGAATGCCGCCTATATCATCCAAAAAGGGGAGTGGGAGTATGCTCTCAATCCGCATTTCAGAGATAAGGTCAGTTACTTCAAAGATAATTTTTTACCTCTCAAAGAGTTCGGACAGCTCCGACTTGTGGATGGAGATACAGAGATCACAAGAGGTGTCTTTGTTGATCTCATGCCGGGACATACATCTTTTCATCAAGGGGTGAGGGTTCGATCAGGAAAGAAGACACTCGTCTTCTTTGGAGATATGGTCCCCACATCTGCTCACCTGGGTTTGGGATATATTGCCAGCTACGACCTTTTCCCTGTGACGACCCTGGAAACTAAAGTCACATTTCTTGAAAACGCGGTCAAAGAAAACTGGATCATCGCCCTCGATCATGATCCCATCCACTATTTTGGTAGAGTCAAGAAAGTTCAAGAGAAATATGTCTTCGAGCCCCTTCAGTTCTGAGCGGGTATGGTCCATCTCCTTGTATTTATCGTGTTGGGATGGTATAAAAAATTGTTGAATTTGAGAAAGGAAAACAATGAACGACGAGAACGAAAAAATTGCCTGCCATGTGTGTAAAAAAATGATCCCCAAGTCCGCTGCCCTGCATGCCGAAGGGGCTGAATATGTCCATCACTTTTGCGACACCAGCTGCCTTGCATTTTGGGAACAGGATAAGAAGAAAGAAAAGGAAGACAACCAGGATTCTTGATCGAATAAAGATCTTTTAAGGAAAAAACATCTTCTCTGGATCTATTCCAGAAGCACGTTGTGAGGATCCAACATGAAAAAAGGACTGTTTTTCTGTTTGAGTGTGATATTGATGACAAGTTTGTACGGGGGAAGTGACGTTTATCTCATTAAAAATGCTCGGATATTAACGGTCACCCGGGGAACCCTTGAGAAAGGAATGCTGCTCATCAAAAATGGCAAGATCAATCGAATCGGGCAACAATTGGATATCCCGGTGGATGAAATTCAAGTCTTAGATGCCGGGGGGATGTGGGTAACTCCAGGTCTTATCGATTCCCACTCCCACCTGGGTCTCGGGCCCAGCGGTGGAATCACGGAAGATAATGAAATGAGCGATCCTTGTACGCCTCATCTCCGCATTATCGACAGTATCCACCCGGAGGGTATGGAACCGCATAAGGGATCTTTCAAGGATGCTGTGGCCCAAGGCGTCACGACCATCATCGCTCGGCCAGGAAGCGGAAATGTTATCGGTGGCCAATCCGCAGCTCTTAAGCTTTCTGGAAGGACCGTGGATGAGATGATCCTCGTATTCCCAGTGGATATGAAAATGGCTATGGGAAGAAAGGGATATTACGCGTCCAAGGGACAAATGCCCATGACCAAAATGGGGACAGCTTATATTGTCCGTAAAGCCATGCTGGAGGCCGTTGATTACAGAGCCAGCCTCTTGTTGTACGAAAAAACTAAGGAAAAAAAACCTAACACCCCTCTTCCTAAAAGAGACCTCAAAAACGAGGCTATGCTCAAGGTGTTGAACAGAAAACTTCCGGTTCATATTCATGTAACGGGAGCGGATGATATCATGACAGCTGTTCGGCTAGCCGATGAGTTTGATTTCTACAAGTTGTCTCTGGCCCATGCTGAAGAGTCGTACAAAGTCGTGGATGAGTTGGCTAAGAGGAACATCGTGGTTGTCGTCGGACCCAAGATGGTCGTCTTTGATGAAAAAGGAACCCTGATTAACATTGCGGATTACCTTGTGAAGAATGGGGTTGAAGTGAACATCATGACGGATGCGGATGTCGTCCAGCAAGAATTTCTACGCTTCCAGGCCAGCATTGCCGTGAAATACGGGATGGATCCGATGGAAGCACTCAAAGCGATCACCATCAATCCCGCTAAACTTATAGGGATGGAATCCCGGATCGGGAGTTTAGAGCCGGGGAAAGATGCGGACCTTGTGATCTTCGACGGGGATCCCTTTGATATTCAGACTAGTGTCCGGAAGGTCTTTATCAACGGCATTGTGGTGTATGACTCAGAAAAGAAGTAAGCATACACGAATTGATTTGAGGTGTGAATCATGAAAAAAATACTTCCTGTACTGGCCTTGGCCTTGATAACACTGAGTTGGGCTGTATCACTCCCCTCAGAACAAAACAGTGACGTTCTTCTTCTCAAAGGAGAGAAGATTCTGACTGTCAGCCATGGAGCGATCGATCATGGGATGATCCTGATCCGCAAAGGCAAGATCGAAAATGTGGGGAAGGAGATCCAAATTCCGGATAACACAAAGATCTATGATATGAAAGATAATTGGATCCTTCCCGGCCTGATCGAATCTCACTCGACATTGGGTACTGGGACCAGGTATGAGGGTTCCAGTGCCGATGAGGTTTCGAACCCGAACACATCGCAACTCAAGATTATCGATGGGATCAATCCTTTCAACAAGAATTTTAAATATACACGAATGGCTGGTATCACGGCAGGTATGCTCGCTCCAGGCCGGCAGAATGTGATCGGGGGGCAAACGGCTGTGATAAAATTCCAGGGAAAAACCGTCTCGGAAATGGTCCTTTTAGAACCTGCCGGATTGAAATTCTCCCTTGGTGAGGGGCCTAAAACCACATACGGGAGCAAAGGGAGGCTCCCATCCACTCGTATGGGAAGTGCCTATGTGATTAGAAAGGCACTTCTGGAAGCTGAGGATTACATTCGCCAATGGGAGAATTTCGCGAAGAATAAAGAAAAGAACAAGGATGGTCAATCTCCAAAGAAAAGTCTCAAACTCGAACCTCTGGCGAAAGTTAGAAAGGGAGAATTGACTGCTTTCTTCGAGTGCTACAGGGTGGACGATATCTTAACCGCACTCCGGATCATGGAAGAATTCGACCTAAAAGGAGTTCTCGTGGGATGCACGGAGGGATATAAGGTCGCGAAGCAGATTGCCGAACGAAAGGTCCCTGTGATCGTGAGCCCTTTTGGTGTGGGACCCCGACGGATGGAGACTCAAGACGTCACGATAAAGAATGCAGCCCTTCTTGCGTCTCGAGGTGTGAAAGTCATCATTAAAGGGGAAGAGGCCTTTGGTATAGGCACGATCCGTGAGCTCCCTCTGTTGGCTTCTTTTGCCATCAAAGGAGGACTCGACCGCAGTCAGGCTCTAAGAGCGATCACTCTGAGTGCAGCAGAAGTGCTCGGTGTCGCAGACCGTATCGGCAGCATCGAGCCTGGAAAAGATGCGGATCTGGTCGTTTTCTCGGGCGATCCTTTCCATTACCGAACAGTCGTAAAGAGTGTGTTCATCAATGGCAAATGCGTGGGTGAATCTCAACGATAACATACGAGTGGTCTCACTCAATCGACAATATCATGAAAAATAAGGGGAGATCGAATATGCTGATACCGACAGCGATCATGGCTGGTCTTGCGATTGCAGCTCTTTTCTATGGGTATTCCAAAGGGGAGGGGCAACACATCACAGGACTGAAGTTGTCCTGGAAGATGATTATTGAAATCCTGCCCCTCTTGTTTTTTGCGTTTATACTGGCCGGAATGGTCCAAGTCCTGCTGCCCCAGGCTCAGATAAACCGTTGGATCGGGGATGCGTCGGGCCTCAGAGGAATCCTCATTGGGACCATCGCGGGTGGAATAACTCCAGGGGGGCCTTATGTGAGTCTTCCATTAGCTGCAGGGCTCCTTAAAGCTGGAGCCGGATGGGGAACTATGGTTGCGTATATTACAGCCTGGTCTCTTTGGGCGGTCGCGAGAATGCCCATGGAGATAGGGATCATGGGCTGGAAGTTCACATTTGTCCGTTTTGTTTGCACGTTTTTTTTCCCTCCTGTAGCGGGCCTTCTTGCCCAGACATTTTTCTCGGGGATGAAATAGTCCAATAGGTTAGCATCGATCGTGAGAATAAAATTTTTAGGTGCGGCGCAACAAGTCACAGGGTCTTCGTATTTGCTGGAGACTGGAGGACTCCGCATCATTGTCGATTGTGGATTGTATCAAGAAAGAGAGTATCTCAGCCGGAACTGGGATTCTTTCCCGGTGCCAGCTGCCGACATCGATCACATCATTCTGACACATGTCCATTTGGATCACTGTGGGCTCGTTCCCAAATTGGTGAAGGACGGCTTTTCCGGACAGATCCTCACGACTGCGGCCTCCGATGAAATGCTGGAGATCGTTCTCCTGGATTCGGCGGAGATCCAAGAGGAAGATGCGGCCTACAAGAGAAAACGGCATAAAAGGGAGAAGAGACGAGGCCCTTATCCTGTGAAGCCGTTGTACACGGTGAAGGATGCGAAAAAGACCTTGCCGCTGGTGAAGAACGTTCCCTATAACGCGCTCTATCCGCTCAACGAAAAAGTTATGGTACGCCTCCATGATGCAGGGCATATCCTCGGTGCGGCCATGGTCGAGGTTATCATCGATGAGGAAAGCCGCAGGCGGATCATATTCTCGGGCGATATCGGACAGTGGGACAAACCCCTTGTTCGTGATCCCTCTGTTTTTGCACAGGCGGACTATGTTGTCATGGAGTCCACATACGGAGACCGGAATCATGAGGATTATGGCTGTGCGGAAGGCCTTCTCAGAGAAGCGATCATCGAAACCGTCAATGCAGGGGGAAACCTCCTCATCCCCACATTCGCCATCGAAAGGGCACAGGAGGTGATGTATTGTCTCAGCCGGCTTGCCCGGAAAGACCAGATCCCTTACCTGATGATGTTTTTGGATAGCCCGATGGCCGTGGACATCACTTCTGTTTTCGAGCGGTATAAAACGTTCTTGGATGATGAGGCCCGGTCGCTTTTCGAGCGTGGGGAGTCTCCTTTCAGCTTTCCGGGGCTGAGGCTGGTCCATTCAGTTGCCCAATCCAAGGCGATCAACTCGATCCGAGGATCGTGTGTGATCATGGCTGGATCGGGGATGTGTACAGGAGGGAGGATCAAACACCATCTTGTCCAGAATATTCACCGCAAGGAATCCACGGTTCTTTTTGTTGGATATCAGGCGCACGGGACATTGGGACGGTTGATCCTGGATGGAAGACCCGAAGTAAGGATCCATGGGCAGATGTATCCGGTTAAAGCAAAGATCCGGCAGATCCAGGGTTTTTCCGCACATGCCGATAGGAATGCCCTCTTGAAATGGGTCGGATCCTTCAAATCATCCCCCAAGCGGTTGTTCATCACCCATGGAGAGAAAAGGGCGGCTTTCAGCCTGGCGGAAGGGATTAAGGTCAAGTTCGATTGGCCAGTGAGCGTTCCCGAGTATCTAGAGGACTGGGAACTCGACTAGTCTGATGTTTTAAAACCTGAGAGTGAAGACCGTTTGTTCGTCGGGTATGGAATGGGCGTTTATCGTGCCCTTATGCAGTCGCATGATCTGACGGGAAAAGCTCAAGCCGATCCCCGATCCCCCCTCTTTTGTCGAGAAAAAAGGAATGAAAATCTTATCCAGATTCTCCTTGGTAATCCCCGGGCCGTTGTCTTTGATCTGAATGAGGATCCTGCCCCTGTCGTCAAGGTGGGCATCCAGACGAATGTGAGGATTTGGGCGTTGATCGAGGGCCTGGAGGGCATTGAGCAGAAGGTTAATCAACACCTGTTCGATGAGTTCCGGGTCTGCAGTTAATTCCAGACTTTTCGGCTCAACCGTTGCCTTAAAATCGATGCCTTTCTCTTCGATGTTCGTTTGCATGAGCTTCTCGACCCGTTCAAAGAGTTCTTGGAGCGGAAAAATCTGAAAATTCGGCTGAGGAATGAGAGTCAGATTTCTGTAGGCATCGACAAAATGCAGCAATCCTTGGCTTCTTTTTTGGATCGTTTTGATTGCCTGGCGCATATCGTCAAGAGTCTCTTGTTCGGTTTCATCATTGGGAGTAAGTCCCGGGAAGTCTTCCCCGATCAAGCCTGACATGGTTGAGGCGAGCGAGGATATCGGAGTGATGGAATTCATGATTTCATGCGTAAGTACGCGGATGAGTTTTTGCCAGGCCTCGATCTCGGTTTTTTCTAACTCACTCTGGATGTTCTGGATCGAAATCAGGGATATGTCCTGTCCTCCGAGCTTGAATTCCGTGGCATAGAGGGACAGGTACAGAAGCTCTCCATTGTCATAGACTTTGACCAGAGCCCTTTCTTTGGACCGGAGCGTGAGAAGATTTTCGACGAGCTTCGGGCTGAAAGACTCCAGGCTCTTGACATTCTTGAGTCTTGGGATCTTGAGAAGCCGTTTGGCCGCTGTGTTGATGAGCTCCACATCGCCATTCCTGTTTACTGCTATGAGCCCAACGCCTATGTGCTGGACAACTGTCTGGAGGTAATGATAGTGCTCCTCTTTTTCTGATCTTGCTTTTCGGAAAGCATCGCACACATCATTGAAAGCTGTCCTTAACTCAGAGAAAGATTTGCCGCGGCCGTCGTCTTTAAAGGTCTGGGAGAAATCTTCGTACTTTACGGTCTCAAAAAAACGAGAAAGATCCCTATTCGTCGTTTCCACATAGCGAATCAATGAATAGATCTGGTAGGCGGACAAGACACCCGTGATAAACAGAGCAGCAAAAAGTTCGGTCTTGAACAGGAGGAAAAAAAACAGACACAAAAAAAGGCTCAGCAATATGATCCGAAACATGATGTTTGTACGAAAACGTCTATAGACCATATTTTTCCAGCCTTCGATAGAGAGAAGTCCGGGAGAGGCCCAGTTCTTTGGAAGCCTGGCTGATGTTACCGCCATGACGGCTCAGAACCCTTCGTATCGTCGCCTTTTCCACTTCCTCGAGATTGTATGTATCGAACACTAGCCCGTCATCCTTCGATTCCTGGGAGGGGAAGAAAAAATCCGAGGGTTGGAGCACGGATGTCTCGCTCATAATAACCGCTCTTTCGATCGCGTGCTGAAGCTCTCGGACATTGCCCGGCCAGTGATATTTTTCCAGCTTCTTCAGAGTTCCTGCGCTCATCCGCTTCTGGGACTTGTGGTATTTTTTGGAATAGATCTTCAAAAAGTGATCGACCAGAAGAGAGATATCCTCAGAACGCTCACGCAATGCGGGAATCTGGATCTCGACAGTGTTGATCCTGTAGAGAAGATCCTGACGGAACTCATTTGTCGTGACCATCTCATGAATGGGCAGATTCGTCGCACATATGAGTCGGACATCGACCGGGACGGCTTTGTTCGATCCCAGCCGGGTTACGGTTCTTGTTTCTATAACTCCGAGTAGCTTAGCCTGGAGGGTCATGGGAAGATTTCCTATCTCATCCAGAAAAAGTGTCCCCCCGGAGGCCACTTCAAACCGGCCAGCCCGGTTATCTTTGGCATCGGTAAAGGCGCCTTTGATATGCCCGAACAATTCGCTTTCGAAAAGCGTTTCGCTTAGAGCTCCCATGTCCACGGAGATGAAGACCTCATCTACCCTTGGCGACTGCCGGTGAAGGGCACGGGCAACCAGTTCTTTACCCGTACCGTTCTCTCCGAGGATCAGGACATTGGCATCTGTTTTTGCGACTTTATTGATGCTAGCGAAAACTTCCTGTATAGCTTTACTCTTCCCGATAAAGTCATGGAAGGGCTGATCGAGGTCGGCACTCAACTGTTTCTGCCGGGTCCGGAGGTTATTCGCCTCGATACGGGATTGACGGAGGTTTATGGCCGCAGTGAATGTGGCCAGAAACTGTTCGTTCTGCCAGGGCTTGAGGACAAAATCTGTGGCGCCCTCTTTAATGGCCCTCACGGCCATTCCCACATCGCCAAAGGCTGTTATCAGAACGACAACAGCGGAGGTATCCATCTCCAGGATCTTATCCAGCCAGAAGAAACCCTCCTGGCCGCTTGTGGCTCCTTTGGCAAAATTCATATCCAGAAAAATCACGTCGTATGTTTCATTTTTGAGCAACACAGGTATGGAATTCGGGGAGTTTTCTGTGTGTACGAGAGCCGCATGCTGTTTGAGGAACAAACGAGCGGCTTGGAGGATGTCCTCGTCATCATCGATGATCAGGATTTTTCCCATCTTTTTTTTCATAAGTATAATCCTTTTTATATGTCATCTAAATCTAGCGGGAGGCATCGTCGGAACCGTGATATCTTGGATGTTTATGACTCTATTAAGTGTTCCAATTGTGTGGTGGAGAAAACCGTATGGAGGGCTGGACGGGCATGGTACGTCTCCAGTTGGGAGATGTGAGGGAAGCCCGAAATCGAGCGAAGTATCCTCGCTGGGGAAACTGATCGGAATTTCGTTTTCGAAATCATCAATTGGAACACTCGTATTGTCGTGTATCACGGTTTTAGAGATGCTTTCTCTTAGCATTTCATGAGGCTTTATGCAATATCCATGCCATGTGTCCGCTTTCGGGACACTTTTGGGCATTCTCTTGTGTGAATCACACGGGATTTTCAAAATACAGATCCTTTTCTTCTTGAATTTTTCTCCGTTTTTCAAGAGGGAACTGTTCGTTATCGAACACCTTCTGTTATACCAGCGAACACTTTTTTTTGCAATCCCCGCCAACCTTTGCTCAATTAACTCCGTCAGATGAATATGGCATAATAATTGCAAAAAGGATGAACCTATGAAACGTTTTGAACAGGAGCAGATGTGCAAAATTACAAAAAGAAGCACGCATTAGAGTTTGGAGAATAAAAATGGGAATGGATCGTAAGATAGAAAAGAAAAAATGGCCTCCGAAAAGAATTGCAGCCTATTCGGCCGTGGCAATATTTGTCTTATTTGTGATCTATGTGTTCGTTTTTCAGTTCAGCAAGTCGTCTTTGAACGTGAGAAAAGAAAGAATCACAGTCTCAGAAGTCACCAAAGGTGCTTTTCAGGAATTCATACCTGTCATCGGGGAAGTTATGCCTATAGATACTTACCACCTTGACGCTGTGGAAGGGGGAAGAGTCGAGGAGATCTACCTGGAGGCAGGATCAGTTGTGAAGGAAGGCGACAGGATCCTGCGTTTGGGTAACACGAACCTTCTCCTGGATATCATGTGGCGGGAGGCCGAGCTTTTCCAACAGAGCAACAATCTCAGGAATACGCGCCTTCAAATGGAGCAGTACAGGCTTACCCTCAGCCAGGAGCTGGCGAATATCGATAATCAACTCCAGCAGCAGAAACGCACGTACGAGAGATATCAAGAACTGATGAAAGATAACTTGATCTCTCAGCATGAGTTTGATCTAGCCAAAGATCAGTACGAGTATTTGATTAAACGAAGAGAGCTCACGATCGAGAGTCAAACAAATGAACTGGAATTCCGACAAGCACAGATCGAGGCTCTGGAATCTTCGCTCAGGCGGATGCAGGATAATCTGGAAGTCGTGAAACAAAAACAAGAAAACTTGACGATCAGAGCACCGATTTCCGGTCACCTCACCGCCCTAAGCGCAGAGATCGGCCAGTCGAAGACTCCAGGACAGCGCATAGGTCAGATCGATGTCATGGAGGCCTTCAGAGTGAGGGTGCCTGTGGATGAGCACTATATTGCCCGGGTGGAAAAAGGGAGAGGGGGGACTTTCGATTTTGCGGGGAATACCTACAACCTGTTTATCGATCGAGTTTACCTCGAGGTCGTGGATGGAAGGTTCGAAATAGACATGCTTTTTCCAGGTGAGGTGCCCCAGGGGATAAGGCGGGGAATGTCGTTGCACATTCGGCTCGAGATGGGAGATGTCTCCGATGATGCGATCCTGTTGGCGAAGGGTGGATTTTTCCAGACCACAGGAGGAAACTGGGTTTATGTATTGGATAAATCCGAAAAAATCGCGACAAAACGGCCCATCAGGCTGGGCATGTCGAATGCCTATGTCCATGAGGTCCTTGAAGGCTTGCAGCCGGGCGAAAAGGTGATCACTTCGTCCTATGAAAGTTTTGGCAATCACGAGAGATTAGTCCTAAGATAAGGCAAGTATTAATGATCTTTAAATATATTTTTAAATTGTGTATCAGTTCGAAGCCAGCAAAAAGGGCTGGCCACATCTGATAGGAGGAAAGAATGATAAAAACCAAAGATCTCACAAAGATCTACACCACAGAAGAGGTTGAAACAACCGCGCTGAACAACATCAATCTGGAAGTCAAAGAGGGAGAGTACGTCGCCATTATGGGGCCCTCTGGATGCGGAAAGTCAACGCTGTTGAATGTGCTGGGGATGATCGACCAGCCTACCGCAGGCGATTATTACTTTTTTGAAGAAGAAGTCTCCAAGTACTCCGAAAGGCAGAGAGCGAACCTGCGAAAGAACAACATCGGGTTTGTTTTCCAGAGCTTTAATCTCATCGATGAGCTGACAGTCTACGAGAATGTCGAGCTCCCCCTTCTGTATCTGGGCTATTCTTCTGCAGAAAGAAAAAAGAGAGTCACCGAAGCCCTCGAGCAGATGGAGATCATGGCTAGGAAAAATCATTTCCCCCAGCAGCTCTCAGGAGGTCAACAGCAGCGTGTGGCTGTCGCCCGTGCAGTTGTGGCTCATCCAAAACTCATCCTGGCCGACGAGCCTACTGGTAATCTCGATTCAGCCCATGGTGAAGAAGTGATGAACATGTTGGGAGAGTTGCACGAGCAGGGCACGACTATAGTAATGGTCACTCACTCGCCCGCTTACGCAGAGTACAGCCATCGCATCATTCATCTGTTTGATGGACACGTTGTTTCCGAGAATATCCAGAAAGAGTTCAAGCTCTAGCTGCTGCCTAGAAAGAATAATACGCGGAGTTTTGAGTTCGACATCTGGCTTGCTTCGTGGTTATCCTTGTATTTAGAGTGTCATGGGATGGGCTGCGTCAGAGAGGGAGACACGTATGATTAAATTAAAAGATATCACCAAATTCTATTCTACG
>JASFPP010000010.1:0-39488 GCA_050115915.1 Candidatus Aminicenantota bacterium | reverse complement strand
ATTCCCGATAATTTGTCAGTTGGATACCCCTTTTTTCGATAATTTTTTTAATTTTTTTACTGGTCAAGGTATCGGTAACCGCGGCTCTGTTTAGGGCCACATCCGGCAGACCTTCTGGGTTGATATCCACGAGTGCTCTTTCTTCGGGTGTATCCAGACCAGGATGTACGACCAGCAACCACAATCCCGATTCCAGTTGTTTCAGTTTCTCGGCAAGGGCTTTTTCTTTCTCTTTATAGGGAACTTCATAGATACTCATCTGTTGTTCTCCGGATTCTCTCGACAGAGGGAAGTCATAGTCCTCACAGATTTTCAAGAGGACCTCCCTGATCTCGGGTGTCGCCCGAGCCGTATCCATATGCCCATCGATATATTGGACATCGATTCCGCGCTTGAGTGCCAATTCCATCTGGGCCCGCAATTCCCTGTCAATGTCTTCTAATTCCGGGGAAGCCTCCAGAAATGCTTCTGTTGTCGGGTAGAAATACCCGTCTTCATCCACAATACTGGACACTTCACTGTAAGGAGAAACAGGCTTCCACCTGTAACCGCGCCATTCGCTATTCAAAGTGAGGTGCACGCCGATGCACCACTCCGGATGTTCACGACACATTTGCGCCGCTTCCTCGAACCAAGGGGAAGGCACAATGATCGAGGAACATGTCAATATCCCCTCTTCAAAATTCTTCTTAACGGCTAGATTGCAGGTATGGGTCATGCCCATATCATCTCCACGGACGATGAGTTCCACAGGGGACGTCGCTTTCTCGATGGATGGGCCACATCCCGAGCACAAATAGAATAATATCAAGATTACAGCACTGACTCCGGCAGATATTTTCATGTTTTTGGCTCCTTATTTTTAATAACTTTCATCAGACATAGATAGCAGAATCATATTTTCAAATATTTGTTGCTCCTCAATGTCTTTTTCAAAAGCATCAGGAAAACAATAATCATACTACAATTAAAAACAGGAATGAACATGGCCTTCTGAATACTATACGTATGAGCAATTTGTCCAGCTAGCCACGGAGACAGCATTCCTCCAGTTAGAGCCACGACGAATATGATGCCGAAAGCTGTTCCGGTAAATGAAGGGAAAGTCTCGCCTGCAATTGCAAGGGTGGTGGGAAAGATAGCCGCAAATCCCAATCCGATCACAATAACTCCCAGGCAGGACAATTCTCTAAACGGCGATGCGATTATGAGTATTGCGGCAAACAGGGATAGGACAGCACTCACAAGGATCAGTTTATCATTTTTCATGAACTTGACGACTCGTGTAGAGGTCAATCTACCGCTCATGATGGCTGCCCAATAACCCGCTAGCAAAAAAGAAGCTGTCGAAGGAGCCAGGCCGAAATGTTCATGGAGATATGTGGAGATCCACCCACCCACAGTGAATTCATTCCCGGACTGAAAAAAAAGTAACGCTCCGCAAAGCCACAACAGGGGATGTTTGACAACCTTTTTGGCCTGCCGGAGCGGAAATCCTTGCCCGTGTTTGGGTTTGGGAAAGGGAAAGCTTATGAACAATACAAAGGGAATAAGGCTTAGAAATGTGGCAAATAATAAAATGCGATCGAGTCCAACTTGACTAAGAAACGCACCGATCAGGAATGGAATCGTAAGGGCTCCGAACCCGAAAAAAATCCCCAACAGATTGAGTGCGGCAGCTCTTTTGTCGGGATGGATATCGCTGGTCAGGGCATTCGTCCCCCCGTTTAAACCTCCGCCTCCAAACCCGAGGATGACGGCGGCAACGAGGACAACCGTATAGGTCGTCGCTGCAGTAAATAGGAAAAACGAGAGGGCCACCAGGAGCGAACAGATGGCTAGAAACATCTTGAAGCCAAAACGATCGACCACGGGTCCGAACAAAAGAGACATGACCAGCATGGAGAGATTCATGGTGAAGAACAGGTTTCCTGCATCGCTCTTGTTAAACTGTATCTCGGAAAAAAGGGTGGGAAGGATGGCGCCCAGAATAGCCATAACGATCCCGAATACGAACATACCGGCACACGCTGAAGTCATCAATTGGACAGAACGAATTTGTTTCTGATCAGATGAGTCGTTCACTCGATATCCCTCCTTTTATAAGTGACCGAATTTTCTAGATCTCTCGTTTCATGGGTCTTCGGTGATAAAATTCAGTAAACGCCTGATAGACCTTCTGCATATGTCCCTTTTCCACTCCCTCAACATTGGGAGAGACAAAAGTTGGGGTCATTTTTCCTGCAGCTCGAAGGTTGGCTGCAGTCTCTGCCACAAGGGCCATGGCGATGGAAACCGCAGCGACTGTTGAGCCTGCAGCGACCTTTTCCAACTGGCCCACATCGACCAAAGCGTCCTCAGGAGGCACACGGTTATCTATGGCGATATCCGCAATATCCGGGAGTATTTTCCCTGAGGGATGTGTCCTTTTGGCTCTGTCTGCATTTTTTAGAGAAGACACAGAAATGACCTTCAATCCGATGTCTTTCGCTTTCAAAGCCACCTCGATCGGCACTGTATTCAAACCCCCATGGGAGAACACGAGCATACAATCCCGCGGTTCCAGAGGGTAGCTCTGCAAAAACACTTCCGCATATCCCTCTTGCCTCTCCAGCCATAAAAGTTCCCGCGCACCGCCGGGGCCGATGACATTGAACCACATCAAACGCGGATCATAGAGAGGGAAAAAGCCGATAAAGCTTCCATACCGAGGAAAAATATCGAGAACCGGGATCACAGAATGGCCACTCCCGAACATATAGACTCTTCCTTCTTTGCCTATGGACTCGGCCATGAGCATCCCTGCTTTTTCAATCTTTGTCATCTCCTTTGTCTTGATTTCCTCGACGATACCTTGGATTCGATTCAAATAGTCTAGAGCAGACATAACTTAACTCCTCTCTTTGAATGTATTATTTCTCTTATCCATTGTTCCTCAATGGAAAAACTCAAACTCAGTGCTCTCAGGTCCCATCAATCCGTGTACCAAGCCAACTTTCCGGCCCCATATAGGCCCGCATCTTCACCCAAAGAGGACAGCTCGATTTTTACATTTTTGGCTGCGATGGGCTGAGCCCACCTCCGAAACTCCGTCCGGATCGGATCGAGGAACAAATCTCCAGCCTGGAACAATCCTCCTCCAAGGACTATCATCCGAGGATTCAGGATACTGACGATATTGGCAATTCCCATGGACAGGTATTTTATCGTGGAATCGATGACTTTTTTGGCAAGGACATCATTCCTTCTGGCTGCCTCTGCCACTGTTTCGGCGGTAATATCATCCAGATTTCCCTTGACCAGATCAGATATTGATGATGGTTCTCCTTCTCTGATGAGCTGAATGGCTTTTCGAGCCACCGAATTCCCGGAGGCTTCGGCCTCAAAACACCCCATTTCTGCGTACTCTTCTCTAAAAATAGGATCAAGAGCAAACCATCCAACCGCACCGGCAATGTCTTCACTCCCTCGGCAGAGGACTCCATCAACGATTATGCCAGCGCCTATCCCGGTTCCTACAGCCAGAAACACAACGTCCTTCAGACCTTTTGCATTCCCACACCATTGCTCGCCCAAGACATACGCACTTCTGTCGCTGTCCAGCACTAAAGGTAGTGTCAATTCTCTTTGAAGATTATCTCTTAGAGGATAGTGATCCCAACCAGGAATATTGGGCGCCCAAACTTTCCCTGAGGCATTATAAACAATTCCCGGAATAGCGATGCCGATAGCCTTGATGTCTCCAGCACTTTTTTTGACCACAGATTCCAGGTCTTTCACTATGTTGACGATCTGGGAATTAATTTTTTCCGGATGAGATGTATCGATAGGATTCTTGATCCTAGAGGATATCTTCCCTTCTGGAGTGAATAGAGCCGCCGATATCTTTGTTCCTCCCACATCCATCCCAATACAGTATTTCTTCACTTGTCGATTGTCCATGACACAATCTCTATCGGCGCTCTAAAAGGACGACCCAGACTTCTTGGGGCTCCATGTGTTTTTTCAGGACGGCACCGCCCTCTTGAAAGCTGATGACCACATTTTTGTCTGATTCCAGATTTTTGGCGGCCCAGTCTTGTCCCATCACATCGACCTCAATTTTCGCACTCGTCTTTTGTTCTCCTCGATTGAATGCGAATATAATTTTGTAGTTTTTACCCTCAAGAATTCTTGCTTCCACCAAAACATCCTTTTCTGAAGAGGAGGCGTCCACTGGGTTGGAAATCTTCAGCCACTGTGCTAATCCAGTAAGAAATTTAGCGTTGTTTGAATTTTGGAAATGATGGTAGGCGGACCCGATGAAAGATCCTACAATTATCGCTTTTCCTTTTCCATAGGGGCTATAGACCATCGCCGGTTTTCCATTTTCGAACTCAGCAAGGACAACACTTTTATCACCGACCAACTCGAAGGATTCCTCAAAAAACAGGGTATCGAGATGATCTCCCGGTCTGAGCAGAGGAAGAGATTCATGGGGGGATTTAATGATTATTTTGGATATCTTTCTCAGAGGCGAAAGAGAGGCTTCCCGGCAACCGAACACTTTATGGAGTCCACCTCCAGGATACACATCGCTTGAAAATCCCCGCTCATCGATCCAGCCACATCGCGCTTCGGCGACCAAAGCACCTCCACTCCTGACATACTCTATAAGATGCTGGATATGGGCCTCGGACATCATGACCGGATAGGGCACAATCAACAATTTGTACTGGTTCAACATTTCTGAATCGAGGTCCAGCACATGAAGAAAATCAACCAGGATGCTGCGTTCAAAAAATGCTCGGTGTACACCCTGAAGGGATTCACTCAGATTGTTGTATCCGATAGGCTGTCCTTCACCCGTGAAGGTTTGTTGACCTCCGACCATGTGAGATAGAGGATTGTAGAGCACGGCCACTTTAGCCTTAGGTGGATAAGCCTGGAGGAAGAGATCCATGTTTTTAGTGACCACTCCGGCGACTTTACCGGCTGCGATAGCTCTATCGGTCACCTTCCCATCCAGTTCGATCAAACCGTATCCTCCGGACTCATAACCGGAGCTCATCGGATAATAGGCATAGATATTGACCGCGCGGGCCCCGTAAGCCACAGACGTCCACATCCAATCACGCATATCCATAGGTACAACTGGTTCGCTCACCTTCATGCCGAAGACGCCGTATCCGGCCTGCAATTCTCCGATATAGAATCCTCCATTCGTTAGAGTCATAGAGCGGGTAAAATCATGTCCTGATGCACGGAAATAGGGCGACCAGGGTTTAACTGTCCAGGCGTGTTTGGGATAGATCGAAGCTCCATAGTAATCAACGCTGTCAGTCATTTTACGGTCGTCCGGAGTCCCGTTCCAGTTGGGTTTTGTGAGCAATCCGGGGATTGCGGAATGGCTGGTGACGACTCCATGAGGAACCACTTTTTTCACAGCCTCCGCCTTCATGGCGAGGTCTTCGGCCAGTTTGTCCGAGATAAAGTCCTTCCAGTCGATGTAATCCGTATAGGTCAGGATCGTCCCGAAGCGCGGAGGTTCCACCTCCTCCCACTCCTGGAAGGTCCGGTACCAGGATCGATTGAGCGCATCCAGTGTATTGTATTTCTTCTTCAACCAATCTCTGAAGCGGGCCATCGTGGAATGACAATAACAGAACTGCATGTATTGAGCGTTTCCCAGATGATAGACCTCGGCCCAGTTGATGATGTGGGGTTCGCTCCACAAGTCCCAGCCATAGAATGCCGGTTTATCCTTGACGGCCCTGGCAGCCTCGGAGAAAAATTTCAGGATTTTTTTCCGGACATCCAGATGGTCGAAACAAAATCCCGGAGAGGCTTGAGATTCGACAGGGAGACCATTGCTGGCCACAAACTTCGCATCAGGATATTTTTGACCCACCCAATCGGGGGCCGAATCGATGTAGACCTGGACGATCACTCTCAAGCCAACTTCGTCGGCAAGATCGACTAGCGTTTCGAGGGTGCTGAAGTCGTATTGTCCTTCAACAGGTTCGTTGTTGGTCCATTCAATCCAGCAACGCACCGTATTGAATCCCAAATCTTTGATCTGCTCGAGGTCCTTCCTCCAGAGGGGGATTTTCTCCGGAGTCACTTTCTCGAGCATAGGGGCCCTCGCTTTTCCGCCGGCATACCAAACAGATACAGGATAATGACCTCTATGCTTCTCTGCAGAGAGAAATAGCGCAGAAAAAGAGAGGGCGCAGAAAAAAGTTCCCATGGCCGCACATATATAACCTGCTTTTTTGTTTTTTTTCTTCATCGCAATCACTCCTTTAGTGGGTATTAAAAATGATCCCTCATCCAATCACTCTCGAAGGACCGGCAACACTGCTCATTCTTTATAGGTCAGTAAGATGACCGAAGTTACGAAAGCCGAGCGCTTATCGTCTGGGCATCAACCCTTTTTGCCCGAAGCTTTTTGAAACAACGTCCAGCAGTGCGGATGAACCTTGATAATGGTCGTCACTGAGCTCCCATAGGATCACTCCTGCCACATCCTTTTCTTTAATGTACTGGCACTTCAGCCTCACTGACCTTTCATTTTCATAACTGATCATTTTGGACCTGTCCGGCTTCAAGAGATACGGTACTTTCGCACAATCATCCCACTCAGAGTTCCATCCCGCATTCAAGAGGTCCATGACCTCTGCGAAGCTGTAAGACTCACACTTATGAAACTTTTGATAAAGTCCGCCGCAGTCAAAAGACCGGCCATAAAAGGGGATGCCGAGAAGCAACTTTTCCTTTGGGATTTGCCGCGAAAGGGCATATTTATAGCTATCATCCACAGATCCGCACAGGTCATGATAACACCTGTAAAGGGGAGAATTGTGACCTGAATGATCTGTCCATTCGCCGTGAAAGTCGTATGTCATGAAACTGATAAAATCATAGTATTCGACCACCTCTTCATAACTGAACCACCTTCCCCAGAAATGTCCTGCGGGGACAGCGATCGTTAAAAGCAGAGGGGGTTCGTGAGACTTGAGCGCATCTGAAAGCTCTCGGCTTAAGTCAATAAAATCCTCCTGTTCTTCGGGATTGGACACATATTCCCAGTCGATATCCACACCATCATAGCTGTATGTTTCGCAAAAATCCAAGACCTGCTCGATGAATCTCTGTCGGTTCTCCCTTCTCTGGGCCATTCCTGGGAATCCCTCGGATCTCCCCCATCCACCAACGCTCATAATGACTTTGACACCGTTTTTGTGTGCAGCGGTGATCAGTTCAGGATAGAGATATCCCTCTTCGATGACCAAATTTCCCTCGGAATCCGGCATTGTGAATGCGTGAGCCAGGTGAGTGATATGCTTATATTCTATTTTTGTGTGGTCGAAGTTATCCCTTTCCAGGGTGTAGTAATAGCCCATGACCACCTTGGGAAGAGGCCTCTCTTCCTGATGAGTCTGTTTCGCAGCACACAAAGAACAGAGAAAGACAATGACCGCGTAGACACCAATTTTGGACGTCACTTTGAATATCTTCAGCATGCCCTTAGCTAAACTCTGATAGACCGAGTACTCTAACTTTGCAGTGAATATGTTTCCAATTTCCACACGATCTGTCAATAAAAAAAGTGACATACCTTTTTTCACGGTCCCGAGAACTTGCCGAAAAAAAATAATTTTTACTTGACAAATGATACGCTTAGTATTATTTTATATATATCATGACGAAACGAACTATTGACTCGCCGTTATCTTTAGCTATCACTGGTTTGCTATTCTATATGCCGATGTCAGGATATGATATACGGAAAGCATTTGCGGCAACATCGCTGAAGCACTTCAGTTCCAGCCCAGGAGCCATCTATCCAGCTCTGCGCCGTCTCGAAGAAGCCGGACTGATCCAAGGGAAGATAGAGAGGCAAAATACCCTGCGACCCAGAAAAGTCTACACACTCACATCCGACGGCAAAGCCGCCTACAGGGAGCACCTCTCCCGCCCCGTAACTCTGGAAGACCTAACCTGGAGGATGGACGAGTTGATGTTGCGCTTCAGTTTTGTTTACGAACTCCTTGGAAAAGAGGGGACTTTGAAGTTTTTAGAGGAATTCCATTCAGCAACAGAATCTCACATCAGGGCACTCGAAGAAGAGTATGAAGTCATGAACAAAAGTTTGTCCTTTGGTGGCCCTAGAGCATTTGAACACGGTATAGAAACCTACCGGAGCACTGCCCGCTGGTTAAAGAAGGTGATAAGGGAAATTCACAAAAAAGGAGATTAAAATGAAAAATCGAAAATTGTTTGGGATCAACCTCATTTCTCTTTTACTTCTCTGTGCAGGATTCTCGTTTATTGCGTGCAATAACCAGAATATCGAAACCCTTCTCACCAAAGAATATGACCTCTCGCTGAACGAGCAAGAGGGAGATGTCGACTACTTCCGAATGAAAACCATCTATTATCACGGAGACCATTTGGGAACGATGAAGGACAGGGATGAAGTTTTAGGAGCTTTTCAAAGAGAAGTCCTAAAATCCGGCCGAGAGTCTTATATCGTTAAATGTACATGGAAAGACGTTCGCTTGGGTCACAGCCCTTCGCTCAAAGAAGAAATCAAAGAATGGAAATCCCTGGCCTTCGCTGAAGGATTTATGTATGAAATTGATCTATGTAAACCTGATTTTGTCCTCTCATCCGTTGATCACACAAATATTCCCAAAACTCTTGAAGGGATGCGTTTCTGGGTCAAACTCATGGATGCCCATGCCCAATTCGAGTTACTGCGGACAGAAACGCACGGCAGTATCAGTCGAATCAAAAAAATCGGCGATCGTGTGTCTACTCCCGGTGCCCACCAGGAAGGCGGATGGGACTTTCCACCTTTGGTCACAGACTCAAATTTTGCCAACGGTGATTATGACACACTGTTTACGGGCCTCAGCTTAATCGATGGAAAAACATGTGCCATCCTTGAATATATTAACGCGGATTCGAGATTGAGCAGTAAAATGCAGGTCACACCCAAAATGTTTTTCGACCAGGACGGAACATCCAATTTTTGGGGTCATATTTATGTGGATTCAGAGACTGGGAAATTGATCAAAGGCGACCTGTATGAATATGTGATTGTCCAGATCGAAGGCATCCCTCTTTCTGATCCAATGAGACTTTTTGAGCGGCGCATAATCGAGATCGAAAAAATCACTCAAGAAGAGTATGAAAATCCGATCTGAGTTTTGATAAAGAAAAAGAGGAGGTTCTATTCTTTCGATGAACAATAACACCTCCCCTTTTTAAGTCCTGTCGCTCTTCTTTCCAAGCTTGACAAAAGAATATGCAATTGCTAATTCTATCCTCATAATAATTCTCATTTTGGGTGGTCAGAGACTATGAGATCCTATAAAAAACAACCCTCCCCTTTTCCGTTCTTATTTTTAATTTTGCTCTTCATTTTAGATTACTGTCAAAAATCAGGTGTGGAGCCTGGACCCAAAACCCTGGCAGCTCCCCAAAATATTGTCTATGCGGGAGTCCGGAGCTCTAGCTATGGCATTAAACCGTTCCCGGAACCAGAAGGCTGGCACAAAGCCATGCAGACAATGAGCGGATACTTCGAGGGTTCGACACCCTGTGCCATCTGGATCGTGGGCAAGTTCGAGCGGAACAAAGCCTGCCATCTCTTTTTTCCATCAGACGGAAAAACCTACACAAACATAGAATTTGAAGATGTTGATACACATGAAAGATTCTTGAGCCATTTTGACAATGTGGGGATCAAGGTCTTCCTCCAGGTCGAACCGGCCAGTGCGGATCTGCAAACACTCATAGACCTTGTGCTTAACAGATATAAACACCATTCCTGCGTCATCGGATTCGGCGTGGATGTGGAATGGCACCGAGAATCGGAGAATCCGGAGTGGGGTGTTCCGGTTAGTGACCAGCAGGCAGAAATGTGGGAGCAAAAAGTGAAAGCGCATAATCCCCTGTATAAACTCTTCTTGAAACACTGGGACAGGAACTGGATGCCAGAGAATTTCAGGGGGGATATCGTTTTCGTGGACGATAGCCAGATTCTTCCAAACCTTGATGCCATGCTCGATGAGTTTGCGGACTACTGGTCGGCCTATTTTTACCCCAATATGGTCCTCTTTCAGATCGGATATCCTTCCGATAAACCCTGGTGGCAAAAACTGGATCATCCGCCTTCTGACATCGGCTTGGCCATAGCGAACCGGATCAAACAAGACTGTGGCATCTTTTGGGTCGATTTCACTCTGAGAGATGTTTTACCTACACAATAAAGTCATGTCTCACACGAATACAAAAGGTATGATTCCCCTGTTCATTTTCGTTCTTCTCTGCACACTGTTTATTTTCTGTGCGGACAAAAAGGATGTATCCAAAACAAAGAAAGAGATCATGATCGGTGTCAAAATTTATGATTACGAGGGAAACTTCGCCAAATTGTTCAAGGAATGGCAATCATTGAAGATCAACACGGCCTTTCTGAGTGAAACTCTTTTATCGAACCAAACATTCAGAGATTTGGCGGTTAAGAACTCGGTCAGACTCTATGTCATTCTTCCTGTGTTTTATGATCCAGAGGCATTAAAAAGAAATCCTGATCTGTACGCGATTACAGATAAAGGGGAGATAGCCAAAGAGGAGTGGGTCGAATTCGTCTGCCCCACAAGAGAGGAATTTAAAGAGCAGAGGATCGCAGACATCAAGAGAATCGTCAGCAAATTCGATCCAGATGGGATCAGTATAGACTTTATTCGCCATTTCGTTTTCTGGGAAAAAATCTATCCGGATAGAACTCTTGACTCTATTTCCAATACGTGTTTCGACGCCCACTGCCTGAATCTTTTCGAAAAAGAGACAGGAATCGCCATCCCTCTAGAATTGATAGAGACCGAACAAAAAGCGGATTGGGTGACAAACAACGTCTTCAAAGATTGGACCGATTGGAAGTGTTCTGTGATAACCCGCACGGTGCAAAACATTACGGAGGAAGTCAAAAAGATAAAATCCGATATTCTTGTTAATATTCATGCCGTTCCCTGGAGAGCATATGATTTTGGAGGAGCCGCAAGGATCATCGCCGGTCAAGACCTTACATCAATCTCCCCTTACACAGATTTTGTATCACCGATGTGTTATTCTCATATGGTGAAGCGTTCTGCCCCCTGGATAAACTCAGTTGTAAACGATATGTTCAACCGAACCAAGGGCAGAATCGTCCCCAGCATTCAGGTTAAAGAGGCTTATCTGCCCGATATTCTCTCTGTGAGTGAATTCGAAGATGCTCTCAGCGAGGCTCTCAAGCTCCCCTCTGAAGGAGTTATCTTCTGGTCCTGGGATGCTTTGGACAAAGATCCTCCAAAGAAGGAGGTCATTAAAAAACTTCTAAAAAAACGGGCAAAGTAAGCTTCGGCTATCATTTATAAAGAACAATCTCCGTGTAAGGAGGGAGGGAACAATGAAAGTGAATAAACGGAGGGGGACGTTATGTATTGTTTTGATAACACTGCTTTTTCTATTGGTTGTTTTTTCCTGCAAGAAGTCCACCGAAGTTCCGGTATTCGTAACTGTTCTCGAAGAGGGATGGTTTGTTCGATCATCCGCAGAATTATCGGAAACGGGAGAATCCATATCCAAAGCAGGGTTTGATGTGCAAAATTGGTATCCGACTAACGTTCCAAGCACAGTATTGGCCGCTCTGTTGGCAAATGAAGTTTACAAGGATCCCTTCTTCGGGAAAAATCTGGAGACCATCCCGACCGATCAATTCAGACAGCCATGGTGGTACAGAAAGGAGTTTACACTGGAAGATACAAGTGCCTTTTCTTCCTTCCGGCTCATCTTCCAAGGAATCAACTACAGTGCCAACATTTGGTTGAACGGCACGAAAATTGCGTCCGCAGACTCGATTTTGGGGGCATTCCGCATGTTCGATATCGATATTACGGATATGGCATTACAGGGAACAAACACTCTTGCTGTCGAAGTTATTCCGCCCAAACCAGGCGACTTCACCATTGGATTCGTAGACTGGAATCCAAGACCTCCCGATGAAAACATGGGGATCTGGAGGGAAGTCCTATTGCGGATGAGTGGTCCCGTATCCATTAACAATCCTTTTATTGAGAGTGAAGTCAATCTGGAAACATTGATGGAAGCAGAACTGACAGTTTCAGCTGACCTGATCAACCACAGCGACGAAAATGTATCGGGAATACTTCGAGGAGAGATTGAAGAGATTGCCTTCAGCCAATCCTTTAGCCTGGGGCCTGGCGAAAAGCGCCAAATCACATTCGATCCGGATGAACATACGACGTTGATTTTTTGGAATCCCCGCTTGTGGTGGCCGAATAATATGGGCGATCCGACCCTCTATACGTTAAAACTCACAGCCATAGTGAACGATCAGGAATCAGATACCCGATCCACCCGATTCGGAATCCGAACTGTGGACGACTATATCAACGAAGAGGGTCACCGCGGATACACTATCAACGGGAAAAAAGTGCTTATACGGGGAGCGGGTTGGGTCGACGACATTTTCCTCGTGGAAGATTCAAAAAAGGTCGAGTCACAGATCCAGTATGCCAAGCATATGAACTTGAACGCTCTCCGATTGGAAGGATTCTGGGGCAGCAGTCCCTTGCTTTATGATCTGGCGGATCAATACGGCATTCTTCTGATGGCCGGCTGGAGTTGCCACTGGGAATGGGAGGGTTATTTGGGAAAACCTGTGGATGAATTCGGGGGGATCAAAACGCCCGAGGAAATGGATCTGATATCTCGATCCCTTAGGGATCAAGTTGTTTGGTTGCGCAACCATCCCAGTATATTTGTCTGGGCATTGGGGAGCGATATGCTGCCTCGCCCGGAACTCGAGAAGAAATACAATGTGTACTTGAAAGAAGTAGACCCATCCCGTCCGGCACTCATGGCTTGCGGCTATTCCGTAAGCGACATCAGCGGTCCAACGGCCGTCAAAATGAACGGACCTTACGATTACGTGACACCGAACTATTGGTATGTGGATAAAAAACATGGAGGAGCCTACGGTTTTAACACTGAAACAGGACCCGGCCCTCAACCCCCTCCCCTGGAAAGCATCAAAAGAATGATACCCGAGGATCACCTTTGGCCTATAGACGACGTCTGGGATTTTCACTGCGGAAGGAACGAATTCAACACGCTCGACAGGTACAGGAATGCGCTCAACCACCGGTATGGGGAACCAGAATCCACCGAGGAATTCGCTCGTGTAGCTCAGGTAGCAAACTATGAAGCCATGCGGGCCATGTTCGAGGCTTTTGGGGTCAACAAACACAACACGACAGGCATTATCCAATGGATGTATAACTCCGCTTGGCCGGAGATGTACTGGCAGCTCTTTGACTACTATCTCATGCCGAATGGGGCTTTCTATGGGACCAAAACCGGTTCACAGCCTCTCAACATTATCTACAATTACGGAGACAAGGATATTTATGTCGTGAATGACACACTCCAGCCTTATGATAGGCTTAAAGCGGAAGTTCGTGTTCTGAATGCGGATGCCCGTGTTCGCTTTGCAAAGGACATCCAGTTCTCAATCGATGAAAATCTATCAGCGAAGATTCTCGAAATGCCATCGATCGAAGACCTGAGTGCGGTCTATTTTGTCGATCTCAAACTCAAAAATTCACAGGAAACCATTTTAGGGCGTAATTTCTACTGGCTGTCGACCGATGAAGACGTTCTGGATGAAGAAAAAACTCTTTGGTTTGTTACCCCGAACAAGTCGTTCGCAGATCTTTCAGGTCTCAAAGATCTGCCTGAAGTGCAGATCAAAACAAACTATCAATTCCTGGATCTTGGAGAGGAGCAAGAGATTCAGGTTACGCTGGAGAATCCATCGGATGCTATCGTCTTTTTTATCGAGCTGAACGTCTATGGCATAGAGAGCGGACGCTCTGTTTTACCTATATTTTGGGAGGATAACTACATCTCGCTTCTGCCTGGGGAAACCAGAGAAATTCGCGCCCGTTTCTCTAAAGAGGATCTGCGCGGAGAAACACCTGCCTTCCGATTCAGCGGCTGGAATGTTCTAGGTGAATGAAAATTTTTCTGAGCCGATAAGACGCCAAATGACTAGTTATGAAAAGCTTTAGAGTTTAAATATAAAGGAGATCGAGCACCATGAAGAGAAACTATTTCATCGTGGGTTTAATTTTACTCATATTTTTTGTTATTTCTTTTTTGACTAACATCCTGGGCCCGCTGATCCCGGATATCATCGACAGCTTTAGCCTAAGCCTGACTCTTGCAGGGCTTCTCCCCTTTTCCTTTTTTATCGCCTATGGAGTAATGTCCATTCCGGCCGGATTCCTGGTGGACAAATACAAAGAGAAAAAGGTCATTTTTTCGGCTTTCGTTGTTGCCTTTATCGGTGCGCTCCTGTTCGCAACGACCTCAAATTTTCCTGCGGCGATGGCCTCCCTGTTCCTGATAGGACTCGGGATGGCCATGCTCCAAGTGGCCATCAATCCCCTTTTGCGTGTTGCTGGCGGAGAAGAACATTTCGCCTTCAATTCCGTACTCGCACAGCTCATATTCGGGCTGGCCTCATTTATCAGCCCTCAAGTCTTTACCTACCTGGTGACAAACCTCAAGGACTACTCGGGAGGGGGAAACATCGTCATCAGAACCCTAGCCAGGGTTGTGCCGGCAGACCTGCCCTGGATATCTCTCTATTGGGTCTTCACTGTGGTCACTTTATTTATGATATTGATCATTGCTTCGATCCGATTTCCCAAAGTTGAGCTCAAAGAAGACGAACGGGCAGGTGCCAGAGAAAGTTATGCCGAGCTCTTCAAGAATAAATTCGTTATCCTCTACTTTTTCGGGATCTTTGCCTATGTGGGATCTGAACAGGGTGTGGCGAACTGGATCTCAAAATTTCTGTCCACCTACCATGGATATGATCCGCAGACAGTGGGTGCCGATACGGTCTCCTATTTCTGGGGTCTTTTGACTGCCGGCTGTTTGCTCGGCCTTCTCATGCTGAAAATATTCGACAGCCGTAAAGTCCTCATCTGGTTTACCAGCGCTTCGCTTGTTAGCTTGACAGTGGCTCTCTTCGGGCCGGGAAAGGCTGCCCTTATCGGGTTTCCCCTGGTTGGCTTTTTCGCTTCCGTGATGTGGTCTGTGGTCTTTTCGCTAGCGCTCAATTCGGTGACGACTCACCATGGATCATTTTCAGGGATCTTGTGCACCGGGATTATCGGCGGGGCTATTATCCCTTTGATCATCGGATGGTTAGGAGACATGTTCGGCCTGCGCTTAGGGATGACATTTCTCTACCTGACCCTGGGTTTTATCCTGAGCATCGGCTTTTGGTCCAAACCGTTGATCACCAACATTACGTTTCGAGATAAAAAAAAGTCACAGGCATCTTGATTCTGAATCCGTTTCTTGCTGTATGAATTAAATTGGAGTGACTCTTTGGAATAAAACAGAGGAGCAAGCTATGCCAAATAAGACAATAATAGGCGTTGACCTCGGAGGAACTAAAGTCAGCATCGGCAAAGTCAAAGACAAACACATCGTCAAGCATTCATCCACTAACATAACCACTCAAGGTGAGCAGGATCAAATCTTGGACGAGATCATCTCGACTATTGAAGGCGTGTTCGATCAGAGTGTCGTAGGGATCGGCATTGGCGTTCCCAGTGTCATCGATGTAGAAAAGGGAATCGTATACAATGTGCAGAATATCCCTTCATGGAAAGAGGTGCCGCTCAAAAATATTCTGGAAAATCATTTCGAGCGACCCACCTATGTTAACAACGACGCCAATAGTTTCGCCGTGGGAGAAAAACATTTTGGCAAGGGAATTGCCTTCAAGAATATGGTGGGAGTTACGCTCGGCACAGGATTAGGCGCAGGGATCATTATCGATAACCGGCTCTATTCGGGCCCCAACTGCGGTGCCGGGGAGTTCGGATCCATTTCTTATAAGGATAAGATCGTAGAGTACTACTGCAGCGGACAGTATTTTATCCATGAACACGGTATCAAAGGGCAACAGGTTTTTGAAAAAGCGAACTTGGGAGATAAGAACGCCATAACTATCTTTGAAGAGTTTGGGACTCATCTCGGTGAAGCCATTAAGACAATTATGTTCGCTGTTGATCCGGAAGCCATCATCTTGGGCGGATCAGTCTGTCAATCCTATCCTTTTTTCAAGGAAGCGATGTGGAAACAGATCCAAACTTTTCCGTACGAAAAATCCATCGACCGTCTCGTTATCGAACGATCCGAGGAACCGCACATTGCCATTCTGGGTGCAGCGGCGCTCTACTATGATTCTCTACCGAATCAGGTAATTTAGATAAGGATGTGTTCACTTCAATCAGGGGGTAATCCGACATGAAGATCTTACATATTGTTTGTTTTACAGCCTTGATCATTATTTTAGGACTGGGCCCAATATCCGCATCAGAGGAAAAGTCTGCTCAAGAATTTCGCCAGGGCAGGAACTTCATCCAGACGACTGTATACAGCGAAAAAGAAGACCTTGAGATCCTCAAGCTCTTTGAAGGTTTGCGGGTGGCGGATGTTTCCGATGGTATGGATAAATCCGGATTGCACGGGATCGGTTTGGTTGATCCGAAAATATCTCCATTATGGAAAGATACTGAGCATTTCACCCATCGGATCGCAGGAATAGCCGTAACCGCCAGATATGTTCCCACTCAGAGACCTCCCGCAGGCCAGATGGAACCGAAGGACTTCGATGAATGGGAGGGGCATTTCTACACCCACTATTCTTCAGAACCCTTCGCCGATATCATCCGTAAAGGGACAGTCCTTGTTTTTGACGATGCCGATGATGCAGACGTGGGGAGTATCGGTTCATACAATATCATGGACTGGGCCTCACGCGGTTGCGTGGGCGTGATTACTGATGCTTCGGCCCGGGATACCGATGAGATCATTGCGGTAAAAATACCTCTCTATATGCGTCAAGTTGGTAGAGGAATCCGGCCCGGCCGAAATGAGATCGAGTCCGTCAACCGTCCCGTCGAGATCGGAGGCGCTCTGGTTAAACCGGGAGACGTAATTGTGGCCGATGGCGATGGCGTTATAGTCGTGCCCAGAGAACATGCCAAAAAAGTCGCTGTCTTTGCCCACGAAATTATGGAGAGGGACAAGGAAGGGCGCAGAGAGCTTTATAAAAGGCTGGGATTACCGCTGGATGCATCGATTAAGAAGTGACAAATAATCCCGTAATCCACAGATTGAACACGTACAATGTTATTTACCAAACGACAGGTATTGCTATCAAAAGGAGGTATTGAGCTATGAGAAATAAAACAATCTATAGCATGGTCTTTATCATGATTTTGTTCACAATGGGGTGTTCGAAGAACATGCTGGACGAAGGATCTTCAAAAGAAATAACCTCGTACTTGCAGCAAGAATTTGAACTTGCTGGAGAACGCTCTCCTGAGAGGCGGTATTATTTCATGGAAACGAAGATTATGAGGTATGCCCTGGATGGAAAACGTATGGGTGTCGACACCTTAAAGCTCAAGCTCGAATACGTTCCTGCCAGTCTATCGGGAAAGGATCAAGATGAATATATTTGCAGGCAGTTCACGGTGCAACAAGGAACAGAATCAGCAGCTTCTATCCCGGCCCTCACCGGGTGGTCGTATGTTTTTGTGGAGGGATATGATGAAGAAGGCCGTGTTTTTGGTATAAATCATGATAGATTCGAAGATCTTAAAACCAGCGAAGGAAAAGCCCTGCCGCCAGATAAGGCTTACTTTGTTTATAACACATTTATCGACTTTCATGGCTTTTGCAATGCATTCGCTGAAAGAACAAATGAGGGGAAAGGCATTCAAGATCTGAAAAAAATCGGCGATAAAATAGTCCATGCGGCATCATTTACCGAGCCACCTGTAAACCTCGGCAGTAATGTGGCAGAGGGTTCCACGTTCAAGAATGGAGAGGTCACACTCAAATTTAAAGGGATAAGCCTTGTGAATGATATTCTCTGTTGTATTGTAGCCTTTGACTCTGGAGAGAGCTCCTTTACTATGATTATGAAGCCCATGCCTGAAATGGAGATCAAGACTGTGGGAAGCTCACACTATAAGGGCGATCTTTTTATTGACATGGAGTCGAATTGGGTGCAGAAGGTTGTGATGGACGAAATAGTCGTGAGTGAAACAATCCTGCCCACACCGCCTCACAAAATTAATGCCGTGATAGAACGCACGTCAACTATCCGTTCTGTCGACGAATCCGCTTTTGCTCAAGAGAAATAGATTAAAAGAAAATCATGTCTGTTTGTTATGAGGATGATCTCAATATGTCAATTCAGAAAGTCTGTAGTTATTACATCTAGCTATATCACTGGTTTTCCATAAACATATGTCTGCTTGATCTGGAAGTCTTTATCGAACACAGTCAAGTTAGCCAATTTCCCTTTTTCAATGCTTCCCATATTTGAATGCAGGCCAAGTTCTCGGGCAGGATTGAGTGATGCCATCGACACGACCTCTTCTAGAGAGTGCTTTGTCCAATCGAGGACATTTTTTACGGCTTTATTCATGGTCAGGACACTTCCCGCCAAAGAACTGCCATCCTTGAGGCGTGTTTCATCCCCCTCGACCGTAATATTGAGTTTACCCAGGACATAGTCTCCATCTCCCAATCCCGCCGCAAGGATCGAATCCGTGATCAGACAGACATTCTCAACCCCCTTTATTTCGAGAACAAGCCGTACGGAAGCAGGATGAATATGGATCCCGTCGCAAATGAGTTCGACGCTCACCTCCTCTGATTCGAGAACAGCACCCACAACACCGGGTGCGCGATGATGGAATTCAGGTATGGCATTAAAAAAATGAGTGGCATGCGATATTCCTGCCTCGATCCCCTCGAGAGTTCGCTCGTAGCTTGCGCTGGAATGGCCGATAGAAACAACAAATCCGTTCTCTCTGAGTGTTTGAATAAAACGCATGTTGTCCTTGACCTCGGGAGCCAGTGTGACAATCGCTTTGAGTCCCTGGGTAGCTTCGATGAGACGCTGGCAATCATCTTCTGTGATTCCCTTTATATATTCGGCATTCTGTGCACCACACTCCTCGACATTGAGGAAGGGGCCCTCCACATGGACTCCCAGAGATTTGGACACAAGAGGATAGGCGGGAGATCTTTTTACTGTGTCGATGACTTTGAGAATCGATGGGAACGGTGCCGAAAGCGTTGTCGCAAGAAAAGAAGTGACCCCTGTTCGAGCCAAGTGACCACCGATGATGTTGAAGCTCTCCATATCGGCGTCCATGAAATCCCTGCCCAGAGCTCCATGGACATGAAGATCGATAAAACCAGGCGAGATGTAGTGATCTGTGTAATCTATAAAATAACTCTTGCCGTCCCAGGTACGGTCGCTCTGCGCATAGATGTCGGTAATCCTGTCATCTTTTATCTCTACGACTCCCTTTGAGAGAATCCTATCTTGAAGAATGATATCCCCTTTAAGGATCGTTTTTTGTTCCAATGTGTCTAACGACGTTGCATATCCTCTAAAGAGAATTTATCCTGTTTTGTATATCCTTCGGGCACAGTGTAGGTGCCGGCAGGCGCGTCTTTTTGAGCGATTTCCATGACCTCTTGGACGGTTTTCATATCCGTGCCCATCATGTTCATGGTCATCTCCGAGCGCATCTGCCAGCCTTTGATCTGTTTGAAGGCATTCAATGCCTCTTCCCCGAGAGGCATGGTCGGGCTGAACATCTGTATCATTTTATCCTGAAATTTCTTCCAGTCGAACGGCACATCTTCCGTCGCCCAGACCTTCATCTTCATCTCCATGGTCATCATCATCATGATGGTCATGGTTACATCATATTTAGTGCATTTCTTCCCTGCAACCGTGTCTGTTTCCGTGGTGGGTTGTACAGCGACACTGATATTCATGTTCGCCATCATCTGTGCCGCTTGCTCGGGAAGATACTTGGAAATATCCAGGGGGAGGTCCATCTCTATATAGGATTTCTTCTGTGTGTTCATCCAAAAAACCTTGTTGTTTTCCAAGTCGATGATAAAGGATTGATCTTCGCTCAAGCTCGCCATTTTATTCTCAGCCAACCACATGTGATTGATGACATCCTTGGCAGGCTGAGACTGACCCATCACCTCGAACGCATCTGTGTGTGTCTTCTGTTTTATGTAGACATCCGCACACACAAAAACTGCAGAAAAAAGAAAGAAAACGATAAATACTGCGGCATATTTTTTCATCAGTCCTCCTTGTCTTGTCGCTGAATCCTTTAAAGTCAAATTTTCCTGTCCCTATGCTTCTGTGTTCAGGTTTTGTTTTTATCACAGGCAGAGGGGGAAGTCAATGAGCCCAGATAGGATTGACTTCAATCCAGCGATATGTAATATTGGAGTGTCGAATTACTGGAAAGACAAAAGGAGGCTCCTTGAATAAATTGGCCAGACTCTTCACAGTCAGCGTATGTCTTCTTATTCTACCGGTCCACAGTTATTCCTCTGGCCCTGGTAACACATTTTTCTTCGGCCCAACCATTTATATTCCCTCCGAGAACGCAATCAAAACCAGCTATGGATCTGGTCTGGGAACGACGCTCATGATCACTCCAAATGTCGTGTTTTCGATCGAGTTTAAATACGGAAGATTCTCTGTGGATGCCGAAGAGGGCAAGTTCGTCGATGGAGATCTCACCCTTACACCCATTATCGCGAATATTCAGTATTACTTCAATCCGAATACGCGCTTATCTCCCTATGTGTTCGGAGGAGTCTCTTTTGTGTTCGCGAGTTTTAAGGCCGATGTGCGGCAAGCGGATGAAGACGCCCTTATCACCAGGCAAGAACCGAAAAATGGCATCGGATTCCAGGGTGGCCTTGGGGCATCGTACAATTTCTCCGAGCAGTTGGCTGTGTATTTTGAGGGGTACTACCTGTACAGAAATACAGTCGTTGAGACCTCATTATTTTCAGGAGTCACATCACAGTTTGATTCAAACCTCAGTCAACTGGGAGTGACCATCGGGATCAGATACTACTACTAGATTTTAGAACCGCTCAGTAAACACACCTGATCGCTTCATCGGCGAAAACCCTGAGGAGGTCGATGTCTGCCTCGAAAAAGTGATCCGATGGAGCCAGGATAAACCCCCCGCCTTCTCCTGCATCCTCAAAACATTGACGGACAGCTGCACGCGTTTTGTCTGGAGTCGTTCCCTCAAAGTAGTGGAATTGATCGAAGCCACCGATCAAGCACACACGATGGCCGATCCGCTGCTTGGCCTCCGCAAGATCCACATCTCCACCCAATGAAGGCGGGGTGAACGTTTCCATAGCGTCGGGTTTCATATCCGCGATGGTGTCCAATAGGGGCATCATGCCCGTTCGGATCAGGGACAAAATATTCACCCCTCGAACCGTCTGCTCTGTGAGCAGCGATCCAAAGGATCGGATCTAATCCGAATCGATCGAAAAATTCCTGGATCGATATCCCCCCCATGGTGTGTTCGAGAAAGTAAGGCATTACGTGGTGGGTCGTCACCGGAAGCCGGTCCGGCGTCTTCCGCTCCAGTGCGTACAAGAATCTTTCTTTCGCTCTCATAAACCCTTTAACATAATCGTCGGAGACCAGAACCTCCTCCGTTGCTATGCTTACTTTGTGTTATTTTTTGTGTTCCAAAGTATATCCTAAAAATTTTAAAATTTCTATAAAATCCCCTTGACATGTATGCATAGATTATGCATATATATGCATATGAGGACAACACTTAACATCGATGACGGGCTCCTGGATAAGGCCTCTCAACTGACGGGAATCACAGAAAAAACATCGTTGGTCCGGCGTGGACTCGAAGCTCTTATCGCACTGGAGAGCAGTAAACGGCTGGCGCGATTAGAGGGCACTGAAAAATTTCTGCGTATGAGGAGCAGGAGGAGAATCAGTAAAAGCTAGATTTTGAAATGGTTCTTGCCGATACCTCAATATGGGTCTCTCACCTTCGGGATAAAAATCCTCCGCATAAATCACTGTTGATGGAAGGACAGATCATGTGTCATCCCTTCATCATCGGTGATCTTGCGTGTGGCAATCTGAAAAACAGAGAAGAGATCCTATCGCTCCTCGAAGCTCTTCCTGAGGCTACACAAGCAAACCATGATGAGATTCTTCGCTTTATTGAAACAAACCAGCTCATGGGGATCGATCTCGACTACATCGATGTCCATCTTCTCGCATCAGCGTTGCTTTCCACAGCCCTTTTATGGACAAAAGACAAAAACCTGAAAGAGGCTGCCAACCAGCTGAACATTGCCTTTCATCCCTTCTGAAAACAGGGATAGGAGACTTTTTACAGAGGATAAAAAAACTCGACTGCCTTCTTTATTATTTTACCGAGTGGTCACAGTGAGGCCGGACGATGAGAGGGAAAAACCCATTGACCGAATGCCTCCGCCGAGAGCACTGATCTCCTCGAGCATGGATTCGCGGAGGTGGGGCTTGCCGTTTCCAAGGATTGTCAGGGAGCCGCCTTTGCCCCCCGCACCGTTTACCTTCCATCCTGTTGCGCAGTATTTTTTTGCGATTGCGATCACCGAATCAGCTTCCTCAGCAATGAGCTCGGAATGGAGTGCGCGCTGACTTTCATTATTCTGCACCATCACCCTCCCATAGCCGGTCAGATCTCCCCTCTCCAAACAGTCCCTCGCCTTCTCTGCCAGATCTCTCATTTTAATGATCTCTTTAAACTGAGAGCCACCTCTTTCAAGGGTGGAGATGACATCCTCATGGACACTGGAAGATCGATGGGCTTTTCCGAGGAATATCAAACTCAGTCGTCGGTTAAGATCGGCGCGCAATTGCGGGGGTAATACAACATGTTTGACACTCGCTTCCGGATAGTTCTTCATATGGATAAAACAAATCCCTCCATAGGCTGCACAGATCTGATCCTGGATCCCGCTTTGCAGCGCGAGTTTTTCCGTCTCCACCCGATGGGCCAAAGATATGATTTCGTCTTTAGAGCGGGTTTTGGGAGCGAGAGCTGCGATCGCACCGATCAGAGCAACACACACAGATGCCGATGTGCCGACAGAACTTGCGGCCGGGAATTGAGCTGAAACACAGATATCGAGCTCATATCTCTTCGGTATTTGGAGAGAATTGATCGCTGCCTGAAGGTAAGAATGGATGGTGTAATCCGGCTTCTCAGGATCCATCCAGAAGCTATCCCCATAATTTAAAGCTCTCACCAAAACTCTTTTATTTTTTCCCTTTTTGTTCGGATAGACTTTGATCTTTATTTGAACCGGAGGGGATATTGCCAAGTTTAACACCTTCCCCTCGCCTGAAAACCACGTATCTGTCCAGCCTCCGATATCATTGATGCGGAGAGGAGCGGTTGCGTGAATCACACGAGACGGAGTGCGTGTCATTGCGTTTCGTACTCAATAAATCTTGGCGGCTTCCAGCACATCGCCTGGCCGCCTCTTAAATTATCATTATAAAGAATTCCGTTGAAAAGGGGAAAAGTGTTTGCGCTTAACAATGGGGTGACATTCTCCCTTCTTCGAAAAACAACCTATCCCCTATCAGGGAGAGTTGGTGGCGATATCGAACGAACCGAGCTTGATGGTCCGTCGGAATTGTCCTGGAGGGAACGCTCGCGGAGGCATGGGGCGAAGCTGCGGCAATGGGTCTTTGAGTGAAATCGATACATCCTTAGCATCTGGCTCTATAGTGAGAACGAGCCACGCAGATGCTTCACCCGTCCAGCGTGTCTGGCCTTCGGGCGGAAAAATCCGCACACGCATCAGATGGCTTCCAACAGGGACATCGTGTTTGTACCATTTCCAGCGTCCCTTTTGAGACTCGGCCCTCATCCTGACCGCCTCTCCGTTCATCTCCACAACCACAGCCGGGTCCTCTCCATTAACAAAGACACCCGATGGCTCGAGGAGGAAGCAGAATGTGGCCGCTGTTACGGGCTCGTGGAGCCTGAAACGAATATCGCTCCAGAATTGTCCCTCTCCGGAATATTTCTGGACGGCGATGCGATTCACGGGCTCCCGAAGCCTTACTACGGGTAAAGTTTTATCCGGAGGATCGATCCGCTCGCCGTCATAGATAAATGTGCTCACCGCTTCGGGATTCAGAAGACGGGCCTCTCCCCCGCTGTCCAAGACTTTGATTTCAAAACCATCTTTTGCCCTATGAACCGTGTCATACTTGATCCCGGCCAGGAGAGGTTCTTGGGTTCCGTCCAATGGATAGATCTCGTAAACGGCTGTTTCGTAACCCTCAAGAGGAAGTTCCAGATCGGCACCCGTCTGGATTATATCCGGGGAGATATAACGGACAGGATACACCTTATCGACAACGAGATCTGTAGCCAAAAGATCCAAGCCGACTTTGGGCGACAGCTCAACCTTGAGGACTTTTGGCTCCATAAAAGGATTGCGCGCGGCGATGACACCTCTCTTTCCCTCAAAATGAACATAGCCATAAGGATTTCTTGCCTCGGGATTTCCTCCAACCATCTCGGTGGAATCCAGGATGGGGAAACGATCTTTCGCCCACAGGATCGACATCGCCAGCGCATCCCACTCTGCATCTGAGAGCAGATCGGGCGAGATGTAAAGCTCTCCCATCGATATCCCGCGCGCAAAATACAGAAGAGCGTTGTCGGTGAATTTATCGATCGGTTCGGCCTCCCCTCCCAGCTTTTGAAGATGCCCTTTGATGATACCGTGTGTCATGAGGTTGGCAATGGGGAACCAAAATCCTTTTGCCAACAGATCATCGTACAAGACGGTATCCCTATAGGTCATGGCTCTATCCCTCTGACTGATCGAGGGGACATTCGCATAGCCATAATCCGAGCCCTGCATCCAGATGGTGTTGGCGTATTTCAACCACCACGGACTCAGCCAGGTTCCGGATGTGATATTCAGAAAAACTTCAGGATTTTCTGTCCTTGCTGTCTGGCAAAGGTCGATGACGGCTTCCATTACTGCCCGCCGAGAATAGATTCCAGGAAGATGTCCATGGTCGGGTTCGTTGCAGGAGAATTGTATCCCGTCCCACTTAAAATAAGCGGTGTCATCATTCCGAATAAAGTCAGTCACACGCTCCTTGAGGAGGGCGTGGTATTTTCTGCCGGCCACACAAAACTGATCCCCCACAATCTCATAACCTTGGTCTTTCATCCAACCGATCCGCCAATCCCTGTGAGAGTACCCGCCTATGGGGCCGATCCATATCCCCAGCTTGCATCCAAAACGCTGAAGAGCGGTCGATACCGGGGCCAGCCCGTTGGGAAATTGTGCGCTGTTTAGCACCCAATCACTTTTGTATACATCCCATCCATCATCAAGAACAAAAGTATCCAATTCGAGCCCGCGCTCATTGACCATACGCTGCCGGAAAGATCGTATCGTTCGAAGGATGTTTCTCTCTGTTAGAGCTCGCAATGGGTCTTTAACCATAACCGGAGCCCTCAGATCATACCAACTGTTATAGAGTAAATAAGGCTCAAGGGGTGCCACACGGATATCATCCAGATATTTCCAGAACCACTGTTTAACCTCAGGATTGGGCGAGAGTCCCTGGACGACCCAATCGCTTTCCACCCAGGATTCTCCGATGCGCTCGCCGATGACCTGCCCGCATTTCAACTGCAGATCTCCTGAGCTCGTGTACTTGAGGGAGTTTTCGGCGGTGGGGTATTCCAATCCCAAAAAAGTGCCCCCGTCACCCTGAAGGAAAGCAACGGGCTGACCAAACCCACCAGGTTTGATGAGTCTCTTCACTCCGGGGATATATCCTCTCCTGGGCCAGATCCAACGGAGGAAGTGAGAACCGAATTCCGCATCCCGTACGGACAGCTTGCGGCGTATATAAAAAGCACCAGGCTCCAAACGATAAGTCACCCTGACCTCTAGAGGGATTCTCTCCCGCCTGAAATAAAGCGCAAGTTCCACAACACCGCAGCGCGATTTCTTGAAAACATGCTGCACCATGCGGAAGTCTTTTTTTGTCAGAAGGACAGGATTCTCAGCGTTGTTCACTCTCCCCGGAGCCTTCCATCGCGCCCACATCAGATCCAGAGCGAAGTCCGCATCTGTTTTTACTTCGAGGTACGGAAACCCGCAAAACGCCATCCATTCTTGAACAGGCGTAAGCTCATCGTCCCTGAGAATTCCCTTTTCGACAGCAACCGAACAGTGGATTCGGTCATTACTCAGCCAGAAAACCTGAGTCCCATCAACTTTCTTCTGACCTGAACGAACAGAATCGGCCTGGAGACAGAAAGATTGAAACACAAGCAGAGTAAAAATCAATAATAAGACGGCGCGGATCGATTTCATCCTATCCTCTCTAAATGAATTCACCGTCGGCGATCTTGAACACCTTCCCGCCGACCAGCACAACGATGACACCCCCATTTTCTTCCGCCTTGAGATAGAGGAGCGACGGCCTTCCAATCTCATAACCCTGTTCCACTCGCACATTGATACGGGTTCCCCCGAAGTAACGGTGTTTCACCAGATATCCGGCAAGGCATCCATTGGCACTTCCTGTGGCGGGGTCTTCAGGAATATCGTAATAATCAACAAAAACGCGGCAGTTGATATCATTCTTCGGGTTATAGGTCTCCGGACAGAAAATAAGCGGCGCCTTGGCCTCGGTTTTTTCGATCAATCCAAAAAAGACATCCCTGTTAACCCTCGACTTTTTGACTGCGTCCAGTGTCCTCAGGGGGACGATCATAAAAGGAAGGCCCGTCGAAACCTGCTCGACGGGATATCTATCATCGATGTCTCCTTCTTCTAAAGTCAGCGCCTTGGCAATAACGGTTTTATCGATCTCCTCTCCGAATTCAGGGGGTTTCTGCTCCATCCACAACTCCTCCACATCCCACTTAGAAAAACTCAGCGCCACAGGGATCTGCCCGACGCCAAGATTGAGGAGAACTTTTTCGACAGGCTCCCGGATGATCTCCTGTTGGATGACAAAGGCTGTGCCCAGAGTGGGATGACCGGCAAACGGGATTTCTTCAGCGGGCGTAAAAATGCGCACATCATAGCCGCCATTCCGTTTTTTATCCGAAAGGATGAATGTGGTTTCAGAATAATTCATCTCTTTAGCGAAGAGCTGCATCTCTTCATCAGAGAGGTCTCCTGCATCCGTAAAAACAGCCAATTGATTCCCCATATATTTTTTCTCGGCGAATACATCTACGATTTTAAAGGTGTGTGCTCTCATGATTCTTCCCCCTTTTTCTCTGAAAAAGTAATAAAAACTCTGTCCCCCCATCTCTCCTCAACTCGATGGTCCCCTCCTGTAGATGGGATTGGAGCTCGATCAATCCTGATATCACTGGTATATTATTTTTCACGCGTGTTTTTTATATCAGCATCAAAAAAAAAGTGCAATCATCCAAAGGGATGAAATTCAACCTTGGCTGTGGTGATTCCGAGTTTTTCTGTTTTTGGTGGCAATGGCAATAAGATGCTGCGTGGCGCCGAGTAGGGACGGCTCTTCCTCGATCCATCTTAGTGTTTCGAGGAGCAGAATGCGCTTTTGAGGATCTTGCCAGCGATCCTCAAAATCTTGCAACATTCCTCCGAGGCTCTCGACAGGGAGGATCTTTTCACAGAGAAAACCGACCTGTTCGATCTCCCCCTTCAACTCATCAGGATGATGAAAAAACGCTGTCGTGAAGTAGTGCGGATGATGGGTTGGATTTGTATGCTGTCCATTCTTTAAATCTTGCTTAACGATGTTAACGAAATGAGAATCCTCCAGAAAGTTAGAGAATAATCCATCGACGACAGATGCAAATCGAGATATGGCGGCGACAAACACAATCCCGCTGTCTTTTATAACACGAAAGGCTTCTTCCAGTGCAAGCAGCCGGTCGTTTTTTGCATTCAAGTGATACATCGGTCCTAGAAAAAGGATGAAATCCGCACTTTTGTCCTGAAAATTGAGACAGCGGGCGTCTCCTACATGACAGCTTTTAATGGGAAAATCAGGCTGCTGCTCAGAGGCTTGCTCCGCTTTAAGGATATGTGAGGAGACCGGATCGATGAGGTGGACTTCATATCCTAAGCCAGCAAGCCAACAGGCGTAT
The DNA here is from genome assembly GCA_050115915.1 of Candidatus Aminicenantota bacterium. Taxonomy (GTDB): domain Bacteria; phylum Acidobacteriota; class Aminicenantia; order Aminicenantales; family Aminicenantaceae; genus WTAW01. The sequence continues at coordinate 11,322 of JASFPP010000010.1, read as the reverse complement.
ATCCCAGCCGCACCGCCCACATCATAAATAACTGCCGGAGGAGGAGTCAGATAACGTTGGATGATCTCCTGGGTACGGGCTAGCTCGAGTTGACCTATCCCCAGATGTAGCCGATGTTCCTCGTCAAAACTTTCATAATATCTTTGAATTCTATCTAGAGAAGTTTTATCGGATCTTGAGCCGTTTTTCATCTTATTCTCCTGATTAATTGTGGATTAGCCACCTGAAGACTCAACCTGGATCATTCACAAATTCAGGTAAAAGTGTCTCTCCTTCCTGATTACTCAGGAGTCTCGATCCCTGTGTCGAACACCAATTTCCAACTCCCATCCGTCTGCTTTTTCCAGATCGTTACATAGTGCCCATACGAGACGACTTTCTTACCGGAGGGACCCGTTCTTATGCTCTGAGATTTTCCCAACGTATAAGCAATGTCAGCCGATGCGGACATCTCCACAAAATAAGGTTCCCATGTCACTGTTCCCTTAACGTTATCTGTCAGAAATTTGATGATGGCCTCCTTTCCCTCGATCGGCATGCGTTTGTTCTGAAAAATGCGGGCCTCCTGAGCTGTAAACAGATCGAACGCTCCCGCGAACCCTTTTTCTTCGGATGCCTCTGAGAAAAGCCGGTCTGTCTCCAACAGCTTTTCCTTTTCTTTATCTAGGTCGGGTGTTTTTCGCGTAAGATCGGACGCTTTCTCTAAGTGGAGTCCCTTTTGGTCGTCCTCTGTTCTTTCGCCACAGGCAAGCAAAAACAGTAAACATATAAATAACGCTATAGCTTTAATCACACAATCCTCCTTTACATAAGGATTATTCATAAAAGCTTCTAACAAATTTATATCTTATTAGCCGCACCCATTTATTCCAGCTGGCCGGAAAGGGATCTCCACGACGCCCCATTTCCATCAATCACTAAAATCCCTGCGTTCTCGCCCCCCTCGATCCCCGGGCCATCGGTGCGCAGCCATCCTCCGGTGTTCAAGAGGGGATAAATTTTGCCCTCAACGATGGCTCTGGATTTCTCCATATCCTGATTTTTGATTGGAATGTGTGTGTGGCCAAAGATAAAAGTGAAGGGCGTAGGGATCTCGAGATCCGTCGGCAGGCCCAGGTCCTTGGATCTTCCTTTTTGATAGCGTGGGAGTATATAACGCGCGATGTAATCTTCGATACTCTTGATCAATTTGTCATCCACAGAGGCTTTGTACAAACCGCTGTTCTCGCTCCATGAGATTTTCCTGATCTTTCCCATTAAAAAATGCTTGAGCACACAAGCGCTCAACCTGTTGAGATAGCCTTTATCACGAAGCTGCCGGAAGATCTCATCGATCATATCCTCCATTTCGGGATTATCTCGTGGTCCCCATCTCTGAAAATTATTGATAAACTTCCTGATGTAGGTCGATAGCCTTCCGGCATGCCCGATGTGATAATCGAAGGATTCCAGCCAAAAATTATTAAAAGCTTCCAACTCTTCAAGATGGGCCGGCTGGATGATAGAATTCACAGGCTTGAACAGGTCTTCAAGGAAGTGTCCATGGGTGAATACATAGGACTCGTCCTTGCCCTCGTGCATGGGGATGTTGACAAAGTGATGGGGATACTGGACAACGATCTCGGGCATGGGTTTATCATCCGGCCACACTTCAGCCAATACGATGACAGGCCTCTCTCTCGATTCGGATGTGGAAAACCGTTTATCCACAAAACATCTGGGATATTTATAGTGGCCGGGGGGGTGAGAATCGTTCCGGAGGTTTTCGTTGATGAAGACTTCCTCAGCCAGCTCTCTCCAGAAATGATGGTCATGATTTCCTGGGATAAACACGATCCGTGTATAGGGGCCTGCGTTGGCAAGGATGGAAAAAAAATCTCTCGCATCCTGATAGACCTCATCCAGAGATCCTATGGCCAGCTCGAGCAGATCGCCGAGGAGGATGACTTCATCTTGAGGCCCTAGCTCCTCAAGTAATGTTTGAAGCGCCTCACTATTCCTTCTGAAGTTTTCATTCTTGGAATAAAGATAACTCGTTTCCCTTCCCAGGTGAAGGTCGGACAAGACAATTGCGCCAGGTATCCTGTTCATCATCTTCTCTGTTGCCTTCTAAACATAAATATTGCCCCTATGCCTAAGACATATATATGCATAATAATCGAAGACGTCAAGACAAAGAACAAAACACCCTTTACGGACCTGAGAGAACTCATTATAATCCTGTTTAAGTATTTCCCACAGGAGCTCGTGGAGGAATAATAGAAATGAAGAAGAACATAAAGATCATCGCCATAGCGGTTTTTATTGTTTGTTGGAGCTGTTCCCCCAGCATTCAGGAAGAGGATATTCAGTGGGTGACGTACGAAGACATCACGATCAGTTTACGGAATCAGCCATCGATAAACGTGGGGTTTGATGTGGATGATACTCTCCTCTTTTCAAGCCCGGCCTACTACTACGGACAGCAGAAATACTCTCCGGGAAGCAACGATTATCTATCCGATCTAGAGTTTCACAGGGAGTTGAACAACGGTCTCGATAAGTTCAGCATTCCCAAGGAAAGCGCACGGAAGCTGGTGGCTTTCCATAAAGCCCGTGGTGACAATATTTTCTTTATCACAGGCAGAGATCCCACGGAGACGGAAACCTTAACAGAACTATTGGCAAAGACTTTCGACCTGGAATACCCCAATCCTGTGATTTTTTGTGGAGCGAATGCAGGGGAAAACAAAAAGATCGCGCCTTTGGAAGAGAACAATATTCAGATCTATTACGGCGATTCTGACGGGGACATTCTCGCTGCTCAAGCTATACGGATTCGGGCTATCAGGATTATCCGAGCGGACAACTCCACACACAAACCCTTACCAAAAATCGGGAATCTTGGTGAAGAAGTTCTGGTGGATTCCCACTATTGAATGATCTGTATCCGGTCCTCGATCTCGCAAACCAGCGTCTCATTCTGCTCCAACCAATCGATGAGCACTTGATTCAACGGATAGCCTGTGTCCCTCGATTCCAAGACAGGAAATCCAAAATACTTGTCCTTCGCCTGTCCGACAACATAGTCATTGCTGGCAACTGAATAGACCTTGTTGGGGAGAAGGAGCTCGCCCTTATCGATGATGATGTCACCATTAACTTCCATATATTCGACGCGTTTACCCTCTGGTTTAGATTCTTTCTTGTGATACCGATACGTTATTCCCGAAACCTGGAGTCTATCCCATCCCCTCTCTATGTCGCACTCGAGGATCTTTTTGATTTGTTCCCCCGTCAATTCGAAAACAATGAGGACATTGTTGAAAGGCGATAGTTCGTAGATATCCGCGATCGTGATGGGGCCAGAGGCGATATCTGCTCGGATCCCCCCGCTGTTCTGAAAAGCGATCTGGACCCCCGTCTTCCATCGCATGGCATCTGTGATCCAATTACCGAGGACGCTTTCCACAGGATGGGGTTCGCGTGTTTTATCCACCTCGCAGATACCGATCTCACGATTGTATTCCTCCTTGATCGAACTCTGTATCTGTTCGATCAATGCGTTAATTTCTGGCGATGGATTCAAATCGATGTCCGCCCAGAGCCACACAAGCGTCTCTTTAAAATCAATAACCTTATCATCTTGAACTGTAACGATCAGCGACCCCAGCGTTTTTAGGTTTCCTTGAGATGATTTGACCAAAACTCCATTGGTCTCTTCAAAATCAAAACGATTGTCCGCGAGTAAAACCACATCTACACCCGGAACTCCTTTGGCGATCTGCTTGCCTACAATGTGTCTAGCCTGAGCAAGGACGATGATAAGATCAGTTTTTTTATCCAATTCGGGTACATAGGAATTGAGTGTGGATACAATGGGTAAAACATCCAGGCCAACGGTATGGCTTTTATCCACTTCGATCAGGAATGTCTCCTCCATAACGCCGATAACACCAATTTTTAGGTCCCCCTTCTTCAAGATCACATAAGGTTTGTCGGCAAAAAGCCTTCCGCCTTCTTTATACACGATGTTTGTGAGAACAGTGGGAAATTTCGCCAGCCTTTCCAGACCCTTTGCATTTTCCTGTCCTTTATCGAAAGCATGGTTTCCATAACACCATACGTCATATCCCAGTAAATTCATGAACTCAATCATGACGCCGCCAAGGACTCCTTTGTACTCCATCTGAGTGGCGAGAGTTCCGGTCATGATATCACCCGCATCCATCAGTAAGACCTCGTTGGATGACTTCCTGATGCCATTCAGATAGTGATAAGCGGCCTCCATCCCCCCGATAGGTCGTTGTTTCTCTCCGTCCGTGATCGTGTACGGCATAAAGGTCCCATGTGTATCATTAGAATGAACCAGATGGATTGTCACAGGCTCTGATGGTTGTTTTTGGCAAGAAAAGGAGAGAATCAAAACAAAAGAAAAGAGTGAAAGTGAAAAAAGGCGATGGTGTTTCATAAACACTGTTTTAATCCTACGTCGTAATCGATAGCATACATAAAAGCCCGTTTTTGGGAGCTATTGTTCTTTCTTAGAGAATGCTTATACCAAAGGAATACAAACTTGTCAAAAGTATTGAAGAGGGCCCACTGGGAAATGAGATAAGTAGTCTTTTGAGTCACTCCTGGAAATAGGTGCCAGGTCCACTTTTTCTATACCCCAGGAAGTAGGTGCCTGACCCCTATTTATTTAATGATGGAGCTGGCGACTACGTTGGCAACACGGCTTCGCATGGAAGCCACTGAGCCCTCATCGCTCGGATGGACTCGGTTCGTCAAGAATATCACGAAGGTTTCTGTTTCAGGATCGATCCAGATGGACGTCCCGGTGTAGCCCGTGTGCCCGAAGGAATCGGGGCCGAATAGATCTCCCCCATTCGTAGAAAAAGCGGAATCGAGATCCCAACCCAGACCGCGTCCAGCAAAATCGACCTCTGGATACACGGATGTCATCCTCTGAACCGCAAGCGGTCCCAGAATTCTCCTCTTCTTAAACCCGCCCCTGTTCAGCATCAACTGCGCAAAAATCGCCAGATCTCCCGCCGTAGAAAACAGTCCTGCATTGCCCGAGACACCTCCCTGCAATCGCGCTAGGGGATCATGAACGACTCCAATGAGAGGTTCCCCATTGACGACTTCTGTGGGAACACAAAGGGAATGGAACTCTTGCGAGGGTGTAAAAAAGGTGTGTCTCATTTTAAGCGGCTCAAAAATGTTTTCTACGGCAAATTCAGCAATTGTCTGGCCCGTGACTTTTTCGATGATGTAAGCGAGGCAGATGAATCCGAGACAGCTGTAATGGAAAGCTTCTCCCGGAGGATCAGACTTCTCGAGCTGAGCGATGTGTTCCACCAGCGTTTCCGTAGACAGAGTGTCGCCGAACCTCAGGGTGAGCTCCTCTGCATCGGTATACGGCGGCAAACCTGAAGTATGGGTCAGCAAATGCCAGAGACAGGCGTCCTGGGGCCCGCCATCATCTTCAGACGCTCCTGGTGAATCACTTTCATAAGGCTTGAATTCAGGCATAAATTCCTTGACCTTGTCCCACAAACGGATCTCCCCCCGTTCAACGAGGATCATGATGGATGTCGCTGTTACTACGGGTTTGGTGATGGACGCCAGGTCAAAGATCATGGATGTGGTCATAGGCCGGGAATCGGGGATCCACTGACAGTTGCCGAAGGCCTTGTGGAGGACGATCTTTCCTCTCCTCCCGACCAGAAGCACCGCTCCTGGAAAATCCTTGCGCTCGATGGCCTCCTGGATGATGACGTTCACTCTACTCAGCCGCTCCGAAGACATCCCCACCTTCTCGGGCTTTGTTTTAGGAAGGGGATGGGCAAGGACTGAAGAAAACGTTAGACAGAGAACCAAAACAAGAATACCGATCCTCAAAGATCCCTTGTGCAGACTTTTTGATCGATCCATTATCGCCACCTCATTTTCTAACCGATATTCACTCACATAAACATATGAATCCAATCTCATCTGGATTAACTTGTTTCGTAATTATAGAGCCGTTCTCTAGATATCTCCAATGCCAGATTGAACTCTCCGGCTAAGACCTGGGCTGCGAGTGAAGCCACAAATTCGCGTGCCGTCCGGATCCCCATAATCCGCATGGCCTCCCGGGCACTGGGGGAGATGATTCCTTCCCTAGTCGAAAACACGCCCACTTCCACATTGGGTAGCTCCACTCTATAGAATAGCAAGCCGTTCTCTATACCCGCATAGATATTCTGGAAGGAGGAGACCAGGGGGCTTTGAGGGTTGACCTGAGTCGCCTTATAGACGGCAGGGATGATCTCCCCACCCATCCCCGAGTAGAAGGCACAGCCCAATCTTTGTGCGCCGAGCGCATCCACACGGACGAAGGAGAGGAACTTCTGAGGATCGACCTTGAAGAACGCCTCGAAATCAGGGATGGGCACTTTAACCTCTGCCGAAACTTTGCGCCCCCTTTTGTTTTGGGGACTTTGTTTCAGGTCCCCATCATGGCCCTGTGCGATCACGCTCAATTTATAATCGATTCCAGCGGCATCCAGGATGCTTTCGATCTCTCCTTTGATAAAACCGACCGCACGGCTGATATCCCCATGACCACGAAAATCCGTAAAGGAGGCCACATAATCCACGTACAGAACAAAGTCCTCTTGCACTTCAACACAATCGAAATCGACAGAATTCACAACCCCATTGAACTCCTTCATCGAGTCGTTCATTTTTTCTCTGAGCTTCTCTGAATGCTCCTGGATGATCAACTTTGCTTTTTCCCGAGTTTCATTCGAGTCAAAGATCATTCCATGACAGCGGACTGCCTGGGCGAGTCTGTCCACATTGACATAAGCCCCGCCCAACGCGTTGATGTAGAAACACCCCCTTGTCACTCCGATTGGACCGAGGCCGGTTCCATAGACGAGGAGATTCGTAAATTCTTTTTCGATGTCCCCCCTTACTTGAATACGCCCCGCGTAGGAATAATAACTCTCACACCCACCCACATAGCTGGCCACAAGGGGCACATACTTGCCCAATTTCTCCATTTCTCCTTGACAAATTGGACAGCTGATATGGCTATCACGCGCATCGAGTTCAAAAGTCAGATCCTCTTCGGCGCAAAAATAGCGAATTTTATAGGGCTTTTCAGAGATCTTTATATGCGAAAATTTTTCTCCAGTGATTCTTTCGATGAAATCCCTCCTGCACCCGGCCGCCAATTTAAAATTGTCTGGGGGATCGATGTGATACACAGAAACCAGTTCATCCTCCAACCTCCATGGAGGGAGTTTCCCGGTTAAGAGCTGCTCGAAACAATAATCCTTGGCCTTTTGCCTATTTTTTGTATCCGTCATTTCAACCCTTTCTGGATAGACATGATCCAGTTCTTCGGCAGAGAAGTCCATTCCAAGACATACAGACTACCCCTCCAAACAAAAAAAACTCATGGGGAAATATATAACAGAGGGGAAAAGGGATGTCAAAAGAGGAGGATTCCCCTCCAAGGTATAAATAGGTTTGAATAGATCAGCTTATCCAGCTACTCCTTTTTTTCCATGGTGATCTCTCCCGTTTCGCCTTCCTCAGTCTCCCACTGTCCAACCATGGTGTTTCCTTCCACTTTTAAGGTGATGTAGACGGTCATCGAGGAGTAGCCATCATATATGGAAATATTGAAACTCAGGACGTTATCTTTATACTCTAGATCTTCGCATTCCGTATCGACAAGCATCCCAAAAGAATCAGAGATCGTCGCTGTGTAGGAATCTCCAGCCTTCTCGATCACCAACGTCATTTCATCTGTTCCCTGATCGGGGATTTCTGTCTCCCCTAGCCACGTCCCGCTGATATCATCAGTTATACAGAAGGCAAACCCGGATGATAGAGCAAATATAAAAACCATTAAAGCAGCGATTGATGTGAATTTTTTCATTGAACCTCCATCCGCTTTCAGATTATTTGGATTTAGCATAATCCTCACCCATATTCAAGTCATTATACGTTCTATTTCCCAATAAAGTTCCCCCTATCTCCCATCTATTTTTTGAATAATACATCAAACACTATTCGGCTAGATCTTTGCGACTTTTCCAATCACGAAAATTTGTGATCACCGAAGCAAAAAGTGCCAGGAGGAGAAACACAACGGCAAAAACATCCACAAGCGTCTTATCCACATCCCATCCTGTGAGAGACCGGATAAGAAAAGTCAGATAGGAGGCAGGCATATCGTAGTGCCCCAATTCCATCCGCACCTGCCAATGCCAGTCCGTAGAAGGGCAGTAACCGAAGCCATACCATATGCCGAGAAAAAACCAGGAGAGAAAGGTCAATATGACGATCACGAGGTTAATCTTTCGCGTTTTTGACCATATCCATCCAAAAAGGATGAAGAGAACGAGGGAGGAATGGAAGACAAAAAAGAAGACATTCAGGAATTCATACATTTCTGTCTGATTCCGGTGTTTGGTTTATCCAGCTCCACCACCACCGCTGCTCGCACCACCACCTCCTCCTGACGAAGCTCCCCCTCCTATTCCGGAAGCCGTGCTCATGGAAGAAGTTGTCGTTGCAACCATGGATGAAAATGCGGAGGCAAAAGCATCGGGAGTGAACGAACCTACTCCCGTCCCATGGTAAACATACCAGGGGACATAACGCTGATACTCCTCCACAGGAATATAAGCGGCCAACTCTTTGAAGATTTTCTGTCCCAGCCCTAAGACAACACCATACACCAAATAATCATCAATGTTATTGAGCAATGCGCTCCTATCCACTGACCGGTAGTGGTATTTATGCAAATACCTCTTTAGAGCTTTCCAGTGCCGGGCCAGCATTTCCCCTTCTCTAGTTCTATGGGGAGTCATGAAGCTGAGAATAAAGACGGCCACACAAGCCACTCCTAGAGCAACCGCCCAGACTCCGATAAAATATATGGCTGCGGCAGTGAGAAATATCATAGCGATCCCTATCCCCAGAGAATAGTACATACCCCGGTTGCTCTCTTTATCGAACCAACCCTTATCATCTCCAGTTTTTTTCACCTTTTTCTTCCACTCCCGGAAGAACTTCGTGAACTTTGTTTGTTGTTTTTTAATCTGTTTAAGGTCTATGGAATCATTCCCCTCGGCAAGATCTTCAAAGATAAATTTGATAAGGTCGTCTTCATAAACTTCCATATTTATTTCGTGATCCTGCCAGTATTTCCGGTTCAAATCCCAGGAATAATCCGTAACTGTTCGTGTCCCTCCAAACAGTTTTTTCTTTTCTATGTGTTCCTCCCGCAAATTGATGTAACCGCGGCGGGCCAGGTCCATCATGGTTGATACAAGGGCTCCCCCACTAATCTCACGGCTGCTCAAGAGATAACTAACAAGGGCCGGCTGGATATTTTCAGGAACATCTGAGGAATACTTAACCGAGGGGGGTAAGGACGGCCTTTGTCCGTATTTCCGGTAATTCCTCCAGGCGAAACCGATTCCCAATACGCCCAGAGCCATCACGATCCATTTTCCCTGTTCTTGCCTCTTTTCTTTGAGTGCTGCTCTCTGTGCCGCCTCTGCCTGTTTCCTGGCCGCTTCTTCCCGCATCAGGTTAGCTTCCTCTGCCCAGCGGGCCTCTTCTTCCATGATACGGCTTCTCACAAGTCCCGAACTTCTTACAGCACCAGGAAATTTTTCTGGGGGATAGAGCACACGGATCTCGAGATAAGTTTGCCTCGGGAGATGGTCACACCAGGCTGTTACCGTCCCATCTGATTCGATCCGCGATTCAGCCCAGAGCGGGCCGTGGAGCCATTCATTGAGCTCCGATTGCAGCAGCTCTCCTGGTGGTTTCACGCTCAAACGGACGTTCTGACTCACTCTATCCCACTCCTCGCTAATAAACTTGTAATAAAGAACAGCTGCATCCTCGTACCGCGTAACAGCATTTATGACACGGTAGTGGAAATCGAATGTGCGGGACTCATCATCCGCATCGAAAAACCAGCGCACCTCGATCTGTCCCCTTTGGGTTCTTGTGATCCGATAAGTGCCTGGATGCTCCGAATCTGACAGCTCGTAAAAGCGCCCGTTCTCCGACACCCTAAAATCCTGAAAAGTGACACGCGCCTGTGTCTCCAATGTTCTGAAAACAAAACTGAAAGAACCAGAAAAATCGAACGTGCGGGACTCGATGACATCCATATGGCCATCAAGTCGCAGCTGGGCATCGATGGAAACCTCTGTAATACGGTAAGATTTGGCGGCAAAGACATCCGGCAATCCCACGAACACATATAACACACAAATGCCGATAAAAAGGATTCCTTTAATAACGACTCTTTTCATATTTTTCCCCTGAGTTAAGTTCATTATGGTTTTTCTATCCTTATTTATATACTCATTTGCGCGATATTTCATTCACCCTCCACGATTTCAATCATTCACGAGTTGACGTTTTTGCCAATCCAAGATCCCGTCTCAACCAATGAATAATCGAAGTTTCAGTAGCCCGCGGCTTTACCAATCCCTCTGGGATCTGCACCGCCCTCGAAGCGGATGGGTTCTCCGTTTGAATCATACACGATCTTCAGGCCATGGGCATTTCCCAATCCCCGCGCTTCTTTCACATTATGCCCCATGGTCGCTAATTCTTTATGGACCTCCTCGGGAATTCTTTGTTCGACATAGTAAAAATCCGGCTCCACAAAGCTGACTCTGGGTGCAGCGATCGCCTCCTGGATATTCATTCCGAAATCGATGATATTCATCACCATCTGAGGGACTGTCTGGCCGATCGTGTGTCCTCCGGGTGTGCCTATGGCCACAACGGGCTTCCCATCCTTCACGATGATCGTGGGGCAATCTCCGGAGAGTTTTCTGTGGCCGGCATGGGCATCCATCGGGTTCCCCTTGGGCTCGAATGTACAGAAAGATAGAGAATTGTTCAGCCAGACCCCTGTGCCCTCGGGCATGATCCTGCTGCCGAAAGCACCTCCCAGCGTTTGCGTGGCAGAGACGATATTTCCCCATGAATCGGCCACCACAAAATGTGTGGTGTGTCTTTCCTTCGGGATCGTGACATCGGGCGCAACAAACGCCTTCGCTTTTTCGAGATCGATCCCTGAAACAATTTCCTGCCAGTAGGATTCAGAGAGAAGTTTATCCAGGGGAGGAGGGTTGATCTCAGGATCGCCTGCGTAAGCCAGGCGGCACCAGAAGGCATGTTTGGTCACTTCCGCAAAACGGTGGAGATACGCCGTTGTGTTGTGTCCCAGTTCCGGTCCGTTAAACAGGCTCATAAGGCCCAATCTGATGAGTGAGGGAAAAGCTGTGGATGGAGGCGAAG
>JASFPP010000009.1:0-39573 GCA_050115915.1 Candidatus Aminicenantota bacterium | reverse complement strand
TGGAATATTCTGTGGAGGTCCAATTCAGCGGCCCATACACGCTCCTTGATTGAAAAAAAGCTGCAGATGTCCTTCCTTACAGCCCCGATACACCCGATTTTTTTACCCTTCAGTTGGATTGAAAGTGAGCGATTCTTCTCCAGAGAGGGATGTTGTCCGGCCAAAAAAACGACAGGTTCATATCTCAACATTGCAAGGAGTGCCTCGCAAGCCCCCTTGAGATGGAAGAAACCCGTCTGGACGCGCTCCTCTTGCCAGCTGTTTGTCCCGAGATAACCAGCGCTTACAATGCCCAACGAAAGCTCCTCCGTACAGGTAGTATTGCTCCAAAAATAGACGTTCCCCACTTCGAATAAATGGATGCCATCGGCCCCTCTGTTCAGGTTCCACGCAATGTTCGTGAGCAATCCCTCCAGGAGAGTCGTTCTTAAAAGAGACGCCTTGGTGGAAATGGGATTCCTTATAGTTATGGGCTTCCGGCCGCTCTGGAATTTCTCCTCGTTCAGAGGATCAGAAAAGCTGAAGTTTATGACTTCATCGAACCCATAGTGAAGGAGCGCCTGACGGGATCTTTCGATCTGACGTTTTTTGGGGTCCGGAGGAGGCTCCATCGCCGTTAGAGGGGGAAAATGAGAAGGGATATTCTCGTAACCGTAGAACCGGGCGATCTCTTCTATGAGATCGGCTTCACGCTCAACATCGATCCTGAAAGGGGGAACCTCAACCTGCCACACTCCCACTTGTTTCTTTGCCAGGCTGAACTCCAGCTTGGTGAGCGTCTCGACGATAAACGGGCTATCGATGTCGACACCCAGGAGTTCGCTCACACGGCGCTGGCGCAGCATCACAGTCTTGTTCTTTCTCGGCTTGGGATAGACATCCACAATTCCTTTGGCGGTTTTCCCTCCAAATTCTGTGAGGAGCGACGCCGCCATCAAGGCTGCCTTGGGGGGAAAGGATATATCCGATCCTCTCTCGAACCTGTAGTTTGCATCCGTCTGAATACCCGTCGCTTTACCGGTTTTTCTGACAGAGATTGGATCGAAATGAGCGCTCTCGATGAGGATATCCCGGGTTTTCTCCCTGACCGCTGAATTCTCCCCGCCGATCACCCCTGCAAGAGCTACGGGTTTCTGTTCGTCCGCGATGACAAGCATATCCGGGTTAAGGCTCACATCCTCTCCCTCGAGACTCCGGAATGGCTCTCCCTTAAGGGCCTTGCGGACGATGATCTTTCTCCCCGCAAGGAGGGACAAATCGAACATATGGATGGGTTGAGCTGTTGCGAAAAGCACATAGTTGGAAACGTCTACAACGTTATTTACGGGGCTTAAGCCCATAGCCTCGATCTTGTCGGTCAGCCACTTTGGAGAGGGGCCGACATTAACGTCCTTCACAATGATCCCACAGTATCGCGGACAGAGATCGTCATCGTATATCTCGATGTCGATACTATCGGAGGAAAGTTCATCCAATTCTGTGAGAGGCCAGTTCTGCTCTTTTAGAGGGAGATCCAGGGCCACAGAGAGCTCCCGGGCGACCCCTAAGTGTCCAAGCGTATCCGGCCTGTTGGCATAGGTCTCCAGTTCAAGGATGATATCATCTTCGAGCTCTTCCTTCGAATCGACGAGCAATCCGATGTTGTTGAGAGTGTCGACCAACCGAGAGACAGGGAGGTCTGCATCGACGAGGTCTTTCAGCCAGTTTAAACTTATTCTCATTTTTGTAAAAATTGCCGGATAAACCGCAAATCATTTTCATAAAAATACCGCAGGTCAGGAATCTGATACAAAAACATGGCTGACCGATCGATACCCAATCCGAAAGCGAAACCTGAGTATTCTTCAGGATCGATGTTCACATTTTTAAGCACCTGGGGATCGACCATCCCGGATCCGAGGAGTTCGATCCAGCCTCCACCCCCACAGACCCGACAGGCGTCCGACTCTCCATGACACACCGTGCATGCGATGTCCACTTCAGCTGACGGCTCAGTAAACGGAAAAAAACTCGGCCGAAACCTGATCTTTGTTTTCTCGTGGAAGAGGACCTTGAGAAAGCTCTCCAATGTTCCCTTCAGGTCGGCGAATGTGATCCCCCGGTCGACGACCAATCCCTCGACTTGATAGAACATGGGAAGATGTGTCGGATCGGGAGATTCCTTACGGAACACCTTTCCTGGGGTGATAACGCGGATAGGAGGCTTCCTTTTTTCCATCACACGGATCTGAACAGGAGAGGTGTGCGTGCGCAACAGAAAATCGTCGTTGATATAGAGTGTATCCCAATCATCACGAGCCGGATGATGCGGAGGGAAATTCAATGCCTCGAAGTTATAATAATCCGTTTCGATTTCCGGCCCTTCTTCCACCGAATAACCCATACGTATAAAGATATTTTCTATCTCTTGTTGGATGATCAAGATAGGATGGGGTGAGCCCATATAGCTTGCTTCCCCAGGCAGGGTGAGATCGACTGTTTCCTTAACCTCTTTGGGACCGCTGAGATCTGCCTGGAGTCTCTGGAGCTTGTCTTGAACATAGACCTTGAGGGCATTGATCTCCTTTCCTGCACCTGGTTTCTCCGCGGGCTCGATGGACTTTAGTTCCCCAAAGAGAGCGGTCACTGCCCCCCGGCTTCGACTGAGATAAAGATTACGGACTTCCTGGAGAGATTTTTCATCATTTATTCCCTCACAAGCTTCATCGAAACGCTCCCGGAGCTTTTCGATCTTCTCTTTCAACCCGCTCATCGGACGTGTCGTAGCATTAAGCGTTCGCCTCTTTGACCCTCTGGACCAGTGCGAGGAATGTCTGGGGCGAGCGGACAGCCAGATCTGCCAGGATTTTCCTGTCGAGCTGGATATTCAGCTGTCGCAATCCATGCATAAAACGGCTGTAAGAGATTCCGTTAGTCTCCGCCGCGGCTTTGATGCGGATGATCCAAAGTCTTCGAAAATCCCTCTTCCGAGTCCTTCGGTCTCGATAGGAATACTGAAGGGCACGTTCGACGGCTTCTTTCGCTGTCCTGTAATTGCGACTCCGTGCACCCCAATATCCTTTGGCTTGCTTGAGTATATTCGATCGTCTTTGTCTTCTTTTCGTCCCTCGTCTTACTCTTGGCATCGTGTTCTCCTCAAATAGAAGTTTGTATCAATACGAATTTGTCCGGCAAAATCATTCAAAAGGCCGTTCCCCGAAACGGAAGGCGTCTGCGTTAAAACTCGTATGGCAGCATATCCTTGATACGGCTGCGATCGGCTGGACTGATAAGATCCTTTTTCCCTAAGGTTCTTTTTCTTTTTGCTGATTTCTTGGTTAAAATATGGCTTTTATTCGCTTTTTTGTGCACGACCTTCTTTTTTCCTGTTATCTTGAACCTCTTTTTTGCTCCCTTGTGTGTCTTTAGTTTTGGCATCTTTCTCTCCTGACTTGGTTGGGGTTAACATCGTGGACACAGCCCAGGGTTGTGTCCGGACAGATCCATCCTGCATTCCGAGCTCCTCCACATCCTTGAACACTCTCTCCAAAATGACATCCGCCAACTCTGGCTTTGCCTTTTCCCTACCTCTGAGCATCACGGTTATCTTGACTTTGTTTCCATCCGTCAGAAACCTTTTCACATGGCGAATCTTAAAGCTGTAGTCGTGAATACTGATTTTGGGCCTGAATTTGATCTCTTTCACCTGGATCTGCTTCTGATGTTTTTTCGCTTCTTGAGCTTTTTTATGCAATTCGTAAAGAAATTTTCCATAATCCATAACGCGACATACCGGAGGATTGGCCTGAGGTGCGACCTCGACCAGATCCAAACCCCGTTCCTGAGCAATAGCGAGAGCCTCGGATAGGGGCTTTACGCCCATCTGTTCCTTGTTCTCATCGATGATTCTAACTTCGCTTGCTCTGATCATTTCGTTTATCCTATGGGGCTTTTCCTTCCTTCGACCAGGATAATATGTGCGCCTTCTGATGACTAGCCTCCTTTAAAGTTCTGTTTTCAATGACTTATTTTTAATCAATTCCCAAGTTTTTTCAAGAAATTCATTCACATCCATCTGTCCAAGGTCACCCAATGTGTGAACCCGGACAGAGATTTTTTCCTGCTCGACCTCTCTGTCCCCGACGATAAGAATGAGCGGGATCTTGTGGGTTTCTGCGTCCCGGACTTTATAACCCATCTTTTCTCGACGCCTGTCAACCTCTACACGTATCCCCGAGTCAATAAACTTTTTCTGTAAGCTGTCCGCATAATCGTTGTGTCTGTCTGCGATTGGAATGATCGTCACCTGGACAGGTGCCAGCCAGAGCGGAAAACTCCCGTTATAATGTTCGATCAAGATGCCGAAAAACCTCTCCAGCGAACCCAGGAGTGCCCTGTGAATCATAAAGGGTCTGTGAAACTTGCCGTCCTCTCCCACATAATGCAGGTCGAACCGCTCTGAAAGGTTGAAATCAAGCTGGATGGTCGTGCACTGCCAGGACCGCCCAAGAGCATCCCGAATCTTGATGTCAATCTTTGGCCCGTAAAAAACACCCGCTCCTTCGTCGATTTTGTAATCGAGTTTTTCCTCTTCCATCGCCTTCTTGAGCGCATCTGTGGCTCTCTCCCAATCCGCCGATGCCCCGCAGTACTTTTCCGGACAGGTTGAGAGATACACATCGTACTCATCAAATCCATATGTCGTCAGAAACTTGATGGCCAGGGCTATGGTGCTCTTGATTTCCTCTTCAAGCTGATCCTGCCGGCAAAAAATGTGGGCATCATCCTGTGTGAATCCCCTGACTCTCATCAACCCGTGGAGCACCCCGCTCCGCTCGTAACGGTAGACAGTCCCGAGTTCCGCCCAGCGTAGAGGGAGCTCGCGGTAGCTTCGCTGCCGGGAGTTGTAGACCATGATATGAAAGGGGCAGTTCATCGGCTTCAGCTGATACTCGATGCCCTCCCTCTCGAATGCCGGGTACAGGGCATCGTAAAACTCCGTGTGCCCGCTCGTCCGCCACACATCCAGCTTGGCCACGTGGGGAGAGTAGATCAACTCATATCCAGCCTTCCGGTGCTCCTCTCGCCAGTGGTCCTCGATCACTGTGCGGATTGCCGATCCTTTGGGATGCCAGAGAATCAGGCCTCCTCCCAGCTGATCGTTGAAGCTGTAGAGATCGAGCTCTGGGCCCAGTTTCCTGTGATCACGTTTTTTCGCCTCTTCGAGCATGACAAGATAGTCATTCAGCTCTTCGGCGGTGAAAAAAACAGCCCCATATATTCGCTGGAGCTGCTGGCCTTTCTCGTCCCCCTTCCAGTAGGCGCCCGATGCGGACAGGATTTTAAAATGTTTGATGTGCCCCGTAGAAGGCACGTGGGGACCGAGACAGAAGTCGATAAAACCCTCCTGTCCGTAGGTGCTCACTTTCTCCCCGGCCTTCTCCTGGATGAGCTCGACCTTCAGGTCCTGCCCTAATTGGCTGAAACGGGCGAGCGCCTCCTCTTTGGAGAGATACTGCCTTTTTATAGGGATATCTTTTTGGGAGAGCTCTCTCATCCGGCTTTCGATCTTCTCCAGATCTTCCGGGGTGAACGGCTCATCCCGTAGAAAATCATAGTAGAACCCGTTCTCTACAGCTGGCCCGATCCCTGTCTGGGTTCCGGGGAAGAGATCAACGACAGCATGGGCCAGGAGATGGGCAGTACTGTGTCGGAGAACATCCAAGGCCTCTTCACTCCCCGCATAAACGGGCTCGATTTCCATATCACTATCCAGGGGAGTATCCAGGTCTAACATTTGGCCGTCGACTCTGGCAAAAAGTGGTTTTTGAGGGAGATCCAGGCTGGAAAACAATTCAGACAGAGAAATCCCTTTTCTCACAGAGTGAGCAGACTCGTGGACTTTGATCTTAACTTCTTCGCTCATAACAGTTTAATGTATTCAAAAGACGGGCAAAGGTTCTTTGCTGGTCCCTCAGAATACCTATCAATAAAAAATGGTAGGCGCGGAGGGGATCGAACCCTCGACTTCTTCCGCGTCAAGGAAGCACTCTTCCACTGAGCTACGCGCCTACGCTTCTACAAGCCTATATATATTAATGATTTAGTGCTTTACTGTCAATACTCATCGACGGTTCTTAGGATCCTTAAAACCGTGACAGCGGGATCCAAATCTTTCCATTCTTCAGAAGGAGGCATCCCCGATCTTTTTGAAAACACCCTCGAGCAAGGCACCCTGATGGCTCGGTTATTTGGGCTTTTGTCGCCGAGCGGGCCGCTTTTCTTTGGATGAACCCTTTTTGGGAAATGGGGACTTCGACCGGCGTGTCTTCTGCCAGGCCGGCTTCTGCCGTCTATCGATTCGTCTCGGCATGGCTCCTTATTCCTTATTGAAAGGATAACGTTCCCTCGATGACATCACATGGCCTGTGCAAATAGGGGTGCCCGAAGGGCCCCTTCGTTCTCTACTGAACGGTACGCGTCATTACTTTGAACTGTTTATAAATACACGATCTCGGCCTCGAGCGAAACAGGATCCAGTAGAGCCACCGTGCTTTTGCCGGTCAGCCACCCTCCGGTCTCCCCGGGATTGACCAGCAATACCCCGTCGCTGGTCCTGACATCCGGCTTATGGGTGTGGCCGTAGACCACTGCGGCGTATTTCCCAGAGCGAATGTATTTCTCGTTGGCAAATTGGGTGTGAGTGAGCAAAAGAGTGCTTTCCGCATGAGAAAAGACGGAAGGCTCCTCCTCGATCTCGCCCAGGGATGCAAACACCCTTTTCAGCCCCTCTTTTTCACCGTCACAATTTCCGAAGACGGCTTTGACGCGGCAAGAGAGTTGCGCCAATTCCCGAGCGGCAAAAGGGGCGATAAAATCACCGGCATGGAGGACCAGCTTGCACTGCGCCCTGTTGAAAAAATGGACCGCTTTTTTGATCGCATCGACATTGTCATGTGAATCGGATAGAACACCTATCACAGCGAGGACTCCTTCATCAATAGATTGTTTTTATTCTAGTCGGATTTGCTCTGGAAGTCTATGTGCTCTTAGGAGATATCCGTGTTCCCATAAGCAAGAGAGTTTGAATGCAGATGGCGGGGTTTAGTGCTCCCGCTGCAGGAGGAAGAAACCGTGCGAAGGGCCGGACGGACAGGGGATATATCCTGGTGTGAGATAAGAGGAAGACTCGGCATCGAGCAAAGCTGTGACCTCGGGGAAACTGAGCGGACTTACGTTTTCGAACCACCCGGGGGGACACTCGGAATGTCGTTCGACATGGCTCTAGAGACGCTCCGAGAGATGGATGAATATTGCATATTCAGGGGTGGTGTATTATACTACCTTTTTATTTTTTCAGGAATAAGGATCTTCAATGAAACGAAAAATCGCAGTGATCGCTTTTGGAGGAAATGCCATCCTTCCCAAAGAACAGAAGGGACTGCAGAAGGAGCAGATGAACAACGCGAAAAAAGCGGCGAGCTTGATGATCCACGTTGTGAAAAAAGGATACGACCTCATCATCGTTCATGGGAACGGTCCGCAGGTGGGAAACCTCCTCATCCAGATGGAGGAGGCCGTGAATAAGATTCCCCCGTTTACACTGGAAGTTTGTGATGCCATGACAGAGGGGAGTATGGGCTTTATGCTGGAACAGGCCATCATCAATGAGCTCAGGAAAAACTCTGTGGATAAGGAGGTCGCGACTCTTATCACTCAAGTCATCGTAGACAGGAACGACCCCGCTTTCGACAACCCCACTAAGCCTATCGGTCCATTCTACTCCCAATACAGGGCGCAGATGCTTATGCGCGAAAAGAAGTGGACGATGACTGAAGATGCCGGGCGCGGATTTCGCAAAGTCGTTCCCTCGCCCAAGCCCATCGATATCGTCCCGAAAAGGGTGCTTCACGACCTGGTGCACGCAGGAAAGATCGTCATCGCAGCGGGAGGAGGCGGCATTCCTATCATCATCAATGGCAGAGGCCTCTTCCAGGGAGTGGAGGCAGTTATCGATAAAGACTATGCCTCCAGCCTGATAGCGAGGGAGATCAACGCAGACCTTTTTGTCATTCTGACCAATGTCTCCAAAGTTAGCCTGAATTTCGGTAAACCCGATGAAACAAGCATCCCGGTGATGACCGTCGAAGAAGCTAAAAAACATTATGACGAAGGGCAATTTCCTCCAGGCTCCATGGGCCCTAAAATAGATGCGGCCATCGAGTACATCCAGGGAGGAGGGAAAGAGGTCCTGATCACATCCGCAAGCCATCTGAAAGCAGCCTTGATAAATCGCTCCGGAACAAGGATAATATCCACACATTAGGAGAGAACCGATTTGGACGACTTTTTGAGCATTCACGATATCAGCGTGTACGAGTTCAGTGAGATCCTGGACCTTGCGGAGAAAATCAAAGGCAGGCCAAGGAGCTTTGCAAACAAACTGGGTCACAAGGTCCTGGCTATGATCTTCGAAAAGCCATCCCTCCGCACACGCATAACATTTGAGGTGGGAATGCTCCAGCTGGGAGGAGAGGCGATCTACTTGAGCCCCTCGGATATTCGGATGGGGACTCGGGAATCCACCCTCGATGTGGGAAAAAACCTGGAACGCTGGGTGGATGGGATCATGATCAGAACTTTCGGCCACACTATCGCGATTGACCTTGCAGAGTCAAGCCGCATTCCTGTCATCAACGCCCTTACCGATCTTCTCCACCCCTGCCAGGCAATGGCGGATTTTTTCACTCTGAGAGAAAAAAAAGGGGCACTTGCCGGGCTCAAACTGGCATATGTAGGGGATGGGAATAACGTGTGTCACAGCCTCCTCATGGCATCAGCTAAGGCGGGGAGCCGGATGGCCATTGCCACACCCTCTGAATATGAGCCGAACCCACACATCCTTGAGCTGGCTGCTGAAGACGGGAAGGAGACGGGATTTACTTATGAGCTGACCGAGAACCCCCAAAAAGCCGTGACAGATGCGGACGTGATTTACACAGACGTCTGGGCGTCCATGGGGCAGGAGACCGAGAAGAGCCAAAGACAACAGACCTTCATGCCCTATCAGGTCACGAGCTCCCTCATGGCCACGGCTAAACCCGACGTCATTTTTATGCACTGTCTTCCCGCACACAGAGGAGAGGAGGTCACGGATGAGGTGATCGATTCTGACCGATCTGTCGTGTACGATCAGGCAGAAAACAGGCTGCACACCCAAAAAGCAATCTTGCTCATGCTCCTCGAAAACACGCAAAAAAATGGATAAAGAAAACGAAAACACAGAAATCTTGGCATCTGACCTCGAATTTCTCGAGGTAGACCTCGCAAAAACCAACGCCCCTGTGGATTTGCCGGAAATCGTCAAAAAGATAGCGATTAAAAAAACATCCAGCCAGCTTTCCCATGAGGTCAAAGTGTACGACCCCTATTGTTCCTACGAAGTTGGAGACCTCATCTCCAAGGAATACAATGAACCCCTGATCGTGAGCAGCAAAGGGGCAGAGCCTTTCAAAGGGACTGTTGTCCTCAAGGTGATCGGCAAAATTCCCTATGAAACCTTTAACTGCGAGATGTTGGAGGTCGATTACACGGGAGGGGGGACGTTCAGAAAACACATCGATTACATGAAAAAAACCCAAACACAGGTCCTTCTCCCCAGCAACACAGATGGGCAGGCAAAAACAGCCCAGGTCCTCAAAAGAGACGATGATCCGAGACTGGATGAACTGCCGATGACAGAAAAGGACTTGAAAAAGCTGCAAAAAAACCTCGAAGCCGCTCTGGCCAAGTCCGATACGTTTTTTTCCTGGAACAAACTCTGGCACCTGACGGCTAAACAGGTTCCGCTGACGGATAAAAAAGTCAAAGAAATGGAAAAATTCTTCCGCAACACGAAGAAGTCTGCGGCGACAGCTGAACTGGTCGAGCATCTCTTCGGACTGGATGATTCCCATGAGCTTTATGACTTGCACTGCCTCAGCCTTAATCACGTATTGGACCAAAAATACAAAAAGAATATCCTTTTCGTGTCTCAAGAGGGAAAGGGGAAATGGCTCCCGAAGGAAATCCTCGATTCCTTTCTCAAGAATCTCCCCCTTGCAACAAGGCGCGCTAAGCTTCCCAAGTTCGAGGACGACCAGGAATTTAAGCCATCGCAAACTCCAAAGCTCCCCTTGAAGGTCTATTTAACCTGGAGGGAGATCCTGTCGGGAGGAATAAAAATTCCGAAGGCACTTACCCGAGAGCTATCCCGCGCCAGAGAATACATGTTTACGAACGCGGAAACAGAGAAGGAATACACCGTCTATTTCTACCCTTCTTCTGGGATTTTTCTGGGATTAAAAGAGTTTTATGAGGAAAACAACGTCCCCCAAGGCGCTAGCTTGACTCTCGAGAGAAGCGAGGAAGAGCACTTCAAATTCTGGCTCAAGAAATCGAAAAAAAAGCTTACGGTCCTCGAGGTCAGATACGATCCCAAGAACGACAAATTCACAACAGATAACACGGAGGCCACAACACACTGTCTTCCCCACAAGATCATACACTTCGAACCCGATACTGTGCATAAGCTCTTCGCTCTCTACGAGCAAAGGGAAAGGATGGACCTTCGTGAATTGATCATCCTTATCTTTAAGAATTTTGGTCTCGAAGGAGAAGCCCTGTCCCTGCACCTCTTGAGAGCATTCCATCTGGTTGATGTTCTGAAGCATACCTCGCAGGAAGACGTCGAGAAGATCCTGGCTTTATCTCCAGAATTCATTCAATCAGACAAAAACGCCGGGATCTACCTGTACACAGAGAAGGTTAAAACCATGGAAGAATTCCCTCCCGAGGAGCCCGTCGAAGTTCCGCTCGACGAAGAGGCAGACCTCGACCGAGAAGAGCTTTTGGCTGAAGACCTCCCAGAAATCGGGACTGTCGGAGAGATCGAAGCATTCGTCGAGCTTCAAGAGGTCGAGGAGGCAGAGGAGCCCGTCGAAGTTAAACCAGAAGCGGAAGTGCCTGCCCCACCACCGCTACCCAAGGCCCCCGCGATAGAGGAACCTCCTGTGGAGCGGGCAGAAAAAGCCAAAAAGGAAAAGGCTCCTAAGAAAAAGCGACAACGGCTGACGCTGGAGACAGAGAGAGTGCCCAGGAGGAGAAAGGGAGA
Organism: Candidatus Aminicenantota bacterium; assembly: GCA_050115915.1. Lineage (GTDB taxonomy): Bacteria > Acidobacteriota > Aminicenantia > Aminicenantales > Aminicenantaceae > WTAW01. Next base: position 28,442 of record JASFPP010000009.1, on the reverse strand, counting down.
GAAAAAGTTTATCGAGGAACGTATCGAGCTGGAAGAATCCGAAATGGAAGCCCTTTTTGCCGTGAAGGCGGATACCAAAGTTAAACCGAAGAGAGCCGAGCCTCCCTCTACTAAAAAAGAAGTGCCCGCCAAAGAGAAGAAAGCGGAATTCGAACTCGCTGAACCCGAAAAACCCATGACCGGCATCTTCGGAGATATGCTCAAATCCGCCTTGGAAAAAAGGAAGCCTTCAGAAGCCGGAGAGGAAGAAGAAAAAAAGAAAACAAAAGCAGCGGCAAAGAAAACCACGAAAAAACCGGCAAAAAAATCCGAAAAACAGACAGAAAAGAAAAAATAAGAAGGGGTGAGCCCATAATCCGTGACGCGTTTCACGGCGGCACAAATTTACAGACAGAAAACAGAGCGGCCAGGTCACCGAAGAGTCACAAACCTTAAGTGCTGTAAGCCTCAGAGTCAGAGGTTAAGAGTTCACCGATGGATAAGTGGACAAATCGTGCAGATGTCGTGATCATCGGAGGGGGTATAGTCGGCACCTCAACGGCCTATTATCTGGCTAAATTCGGCACAAAGAACATCGTGCTGTGTGAAAGAGATCTTTTGGCCCAAGCTTCAACCGGCTTGTGTGTGGGTGGCATCCGGCAGCAGTTCTCTCATCCCTCGAATATCCTCCTCTCTCAAGAAGTGGTCCGTTTGTTCGAGCGATTCGATCATGAATTCGGCGTGGATATCATGTTCCGACAGGCTGGATATATCTTCCTGGCCCAGGAGACCGATACCTGGGATGATGTCAAAAAAAGCGTCGAGGTCCAGCACAAGTATGGTGTTCCAGTGGAGCTCCTCTCTCCGGAGGAGATCAAATCAAGATGGAGCTACATCGAGGTCAAAGACCTCAAGGGAGGCACTTTCTGTCCCAAAGACGGTTACGCCGATCCCTACCTGGTTGCCATGGCTTTCGCCAATGCATCCAGACAACTGGGTGTCCAGATAAGAGAAAAAACACCCGTTTCCGCCATTTCTATCACGCAGGGCCGGATCGAGGGCGTTACCACAACTCGGGGCCCGATCTCCACTCCTGTCATCGTCAACGCTGCAGGAGCTTGGGGAGGGGAAGTTGCACGTATGGCAGGGCTCGATATCCCTGTGCTGCCCTACCGGCGTCAGGTCTTTGCGACAAAGGCTTTTGACCTCATCCCCAGGCCCGTCCCCATGGTCATCGACCTGGACCGCCTGTTTTACTTCCGCGGAGAAGACCCGTGTATTATTTTTGGTATGAGCGACAGGGAAGAAGAATCCAGCTTCAACACTCATGTGGACAGAGCGTTCCTGGAGCGCGTGATCGAAGCGGCAGTCCACCGCGCCCCGGTTTTGGAGAGGGCGGAGATCTTGAGAGGCTGGGCCGGCCTGTATGCCATCACTCCCGATGAGAATCCCATAATCGGAGCGTCTCCTGAAGTTAAAGGATTTTTCAGCGCTGTCGGTTTTTCCGGACATGGATTCCAGCATGGTCCTGCAGTGGGTCGGATCCTCGCAGAATTGATTGTGCAAGGGACAACCGATTTCAACCTGACGCCTTTTGTCTACGACAGGTTTGCAAAGATCAAAGGCAAAGGCGAGAAAAGAGCTATTTAGCCCAGTAAATCGATCGTCCTGGACGAGTTATTAAGAATACATATCCTGGAGAGACAGGGAGGTCAAGCATGGAATTGAGGATTATTCGAAAAAAGGATATCCAGAATGCCGTGACCATGGCAGATGCGATAGAAGCCGTCAGCCAGGCCTTCACACAGCTATCCCAAGGAAATGCAATTGCCCCGTTAAGGACACAGGTGCCCGTTGAGGATAAACAGGGAGTTGTGCTTTTCATGCCGGCCTTTCTCCAAAAATCGGGGGCGATGGGCGCAAAGATCGTCTCCGTTTTTCCGCAAAACGTGCGGTCGGGGCTGTCCACCATCCACGCGGTCGTGATCCTGCTGGATCAAAAAACGGGACGTCCCACAGCTCTTCTGGACGGAACCTATCTGACCGCACTGCGCACAGGCGCGGCTTCAGGCGTCGCTACGGACCTTCTGGCACGACAAAACTCCAGGACCGCAGCCATTTTTGGCGCTGGAACTCAAGGACGCACTCAATTGGAGGCGGTGTGCACAGTGAGGGCCATCTCGAAGGCATGGATCTATGATCCTGATCCAGCTGCGGCCAGAACATACGCGTCAGAGATGTCTGGACGAGGAGGTCCCATTCCCCAGGACATCTCTGTCGCTCGAACACCTGCCGAGGCCCTCAGGGACGCAGACGTCGTCTGTACGGCAACGATATCCATGGAACCTGTTTTTGCAGATGAAGACCTCAAGGAGGGTGCCCATATCAACGGGATCGGATCCTACACCCCGGAGATGCAGGAAATCCCTATCCAAACAATTATCAGGTCAAAGATCGTTGTCGATTCACTAGAGGCCAGTCTTGCTGAAGCCGGAGACCTGATCATTCCTCTTCGAAACAAGATGTTGACAGAAAGCGACATCTATGGAGAGGTCGGGAAGATAGCTTCGGGCGATATCTCAGGGCGGGAATCGGAATCTGAGGTGACGTTTTTTAAATCGGTCGGACTCGCCGTTCAAGATCTTGCCACTGCAACATTGGCACTCGAAAAAGCCGCAGAACTCAACCTGGGAATAAAAATCGACCTGTAGTGATTCTTTATAAGGAAAAAGATCAGGTTCAAGGAGGACACGGATGGCAAACAGCTGGTCCCTCCGAAAGACTGGATCCGGATCAAAACCATAGATGCCCATCCCGAAGGAGAGCCGCTGCGGATTATAACGGAAGGCTTCCCCCGCCTTCTGGGGCGTTCCATCCTGAAAAAACGCGCGTTTATCCGGGACAATTTCGATCACCTCGGGACGGCTCCCATCACCGGCAAGAACAAGCTCCTCATCGGCCCCGGCGATCCTCTTAAACATGGTATTTTCCTGCGCTAAACCATCCCGAATGATTCAAATCCAAGTTGACAAATTTTGAAAAAAATTAACAATATTTGTCTCAAAAAAACTTCCTTTTTCACATTCATGTAATGTAATTTTATTATTTTCAACAATATAACATTTGGCATGCAACTTGCTGAGATTAAGGAGGAAGAAAAAAAACAGGAAGCCAAGGTTTGAAACGGATGAAACTTAAAAAAATCTTAAAAAGGAATTTCAGGATGATCGGGATCTTGGGTATCGTCGCATCATGGGTCACGATCGGATCCGTATGGTCAGGGTTTGGGACAATGGCCTTTATCGGCTATTTTGTTACAGGAGGTTTGTTCGGCCTAAGCATCGTTGCAGAAAGAATATGAAAAAGATTCGGAGTCCGTTGTTCGGAGTTCGTAGAAACCATCAAGGCAAAACACCCCTATGCCTGAATCAAAGCTTTTAATCCCTTCATTCATCTGCGAACTCCGATCTCCGATCTTGGACCCTTCACTCAAAACCATTCCCTAGATATTCGAGAACACTTTTTTTACTGCCTCCCCTGGTTTTTGTTGCCAGCTCTATTTATCCGTACTCCTGATGATCTCCCTTGTCGGGCCCCTTCGCCGTGTCACGCCCATCTGGTCGAGCAGTTCGAGGAGAGGGATGGCATATTTTCGAGTCAATCCTGTCATCTGTTTAAAATCAGAAACACGGAGCTCCTTTTTTTCTGAATTCCGGATTTTTTGTATGACGTCATCCAGCCATTTGGAATGGAGAAAAAATCCATCCTTGCCGAGTACAATCTTGCGCCTTTCTACAAGAAAGGACAACAGCCTGTTGAGCTTCTTTTTGGAGAGACCCAACCGCTTCTGCATCTCTTCGAGAGATACCGAACGAAGCTCCCCCTCCATATACATCTCTTCCATATCTCGAAGGAGCTTTTCCTCATCAGGGGTTGGGTGCGGAAAAAAATCCCCAAGAGCCACGCTTTCATCACTCTGGCTGAGGTGTCCCGTTCGGCTGAGGTGTTTGAGAACGAGAGCCAGCACTCTTCGAGACAATCCAAACCTCTTCTGTATCTTTTCCGGCGATGCGCCAAAGTCTTCGGGATGTTTTGCGTGGAACTCTGAAAGATAGGCAAGAATCCTATTGCAGAGAAAATCAAAGCTCTCCTCTGCAAGCAGGAAGAGAGGGGCAAAGGAAAGGATCCGAATTGTTCCCTCCTCTTCCAACTGCCTGCTCAGCTTGAGGAGAGTCTCTCTGGGCAAGGCAGAGAATTCGGTCAATGCTGTCTCTGTGATTCCCTTTACACCGCCAAGCCTCGCGTTCGCCAAAACCATCTCTTTCTCGCTGCCCAACAATCCCTCCATCAGCTCCAGTTGCCTTTTCGCTCCCCTGAGTTTGGCATCTTCACCCAAAGGAAGGAGAACTCGCCCCCGAAGAACAACCGCTCCATTTTTACGGTCGAAGACCTTAAAGGGTTCATTCCAACACAAGGACACGTCCCGGTGGGAGGAGACGCGGACAAAATAGTGATCGGGGAAACCCTCTCGTCTTTTCCACTCAAGGCGATACACAGAGACAGGGATTTTCCACCCTTTTATGGCCATAATTCCCTGGATCGAGCTCAGAGACAAAGAGGGCCAGGAATCCACCACGGCCCCGAATTCAGAAATCTTTTTGGGCTGCGCTCTCTTGTGATGTGCCATAACACACGTCCAAATCGCTTACATTCCTAAGAATACTGAATCCAGAAACCAGAATCCAGAACTAAATCTTCACCCGGAGCATCTCCAGACCTTGATGAATACCATTCGGGGTGTCCCGCAGTTTTGGAGATACACATGCTTCCCAGCGCCTGTTGTTTATGGAAGAGACAGCATAATCCGTCTGTGAAAAGGATCCACAGAAACGAGAGTCACTCTGATCTTCTGTCCCAGTGCGAACGCATGGCCTGTCCGGCGACCCACCAGTGTCCTCTCCGCCCGTTTATAAAAATACTCTCCGGGGAGTTCGTCAAAAGGGACCAGCCCGGTTACAAAAAAGTCTTTTAACTCTAGGACAAGACCCTCCCGCGAGATATGGGTGATCAACCCCTCGAACTCATCCCCGAGTTTTGTCTTCATGTACCGGTAGATACGCCACACAACGAGCTCTCTTTCAGCCTCTTCGGCTCTTCGCTCCCGCTCCGAACAGTGCAAGGCGACAGAATCGAGAGGAAAAGCTCCTGGTTTCTTCCCGAGGAGGGCTTTCTTCAGAATCCGGTGCACCACAAGATCAGGATACCGGCGTATCGGTGACGTAAAATGCGTATACATCCTTTTGGCCAGTCCGAAATGGCCCCTGGGGTCGTTTGAATAGAGGGCATACCGGAGACTCCTCAGGACTTGCGATTCAATGAACTGTTTCTCGGGTTTGTCTTGAGATTGGTCCAGAACGGACTGCAAATCCTTTGTTCTTATCTTCCTTGAATCGGGAAAACAAATGCCAAAAAGCGCCAGTATCTCCCTCAGCCGTTTGAGATCATCTTGAGCAGGAGGCGGGTGGATGCGAAAGATAAGCGGTATCTCCTTTTTGTGAAGAAATGAAGCGACGGCCTCATTCGCGGCCAGCATAAACTCTTCGATCAGGCGGTGAGCGTCATTTCTCTCGGAGGGAATGACCGAACGGAGCGTCCCTTCCTCATATACCAACTCGGGCTCCGCAAGGTCAAAATCCAGGCTCCCCGAACTTCGTCTTTTCCGCCTCAGGACCTGTGCCAGATTATGCATAAGGTCCAGATCTGGAGCCAGGGCCGCAAATTTGCGTTTTTCTTCAGGATCCCCCTCGATAATCAGGGAGACCGAATGATAGGTCATACGCTCCAAAGTCCGGATGATCGAGGGGTGGAAAGACGAACTCATCACATGGCCTACAGGATCGATCTCGAGGAGAACAGAGACTGTGAGTTTATCCTCGTTGGGCCTTAGACTACAGATCTGGTTCGAGATCTTTTCCGGCAGCATGGGAAGCGTCCGGCCTGGAAAATACACGCTCGTGCCTCTGTAGAAGGCATCCTCATCCAGAAAAGATCCCTCCCGGATGTAATGGGAAACATCTGCGATGTGCACGCCCAGAAGATAATGTCCTCCCTCAACCTTCCTGATACTCACCGCGTCATCAAAATCTTGGGCATCGGGGCCATCTATCGTAACCGTCGGCCAACCTCTGAAGTCAATCCTGCTCTCGATATCTTCCGGCCCGATGTCCGCTGACATCTCTCGTGTTTCGTCCAAGGCTCTCTTTGAAAAATCAGACGCCAGAGCAAACCTTTCAATGACGGCCCGAGTATCAACACCTTCCTCGTCAGGGAATCCTAAAATCTCTTGGACAGCAAAACTTTTCCTATCGACCTTCACAATCTGGCCATCCTGAAGGGCCTGGGTTTCCCCGCCAGCCAGCACGTGCTCCTCCCCGGATAAAGAATCGAAGGGGACGAGCGAGAGTCTCCCTTTCTGTTCCCTGACGGTAGCGATCATGGTCTCCTGTGCCCGCTCAAGGATCCTCGTAACACGGCCTTCATTTTTCCCTTTGGGACCTCTTTCCTTATAAAAAACTTCTACCAAGTCTCCCTGGAGTGCCCCTCCAGAGAAGCGGGCGGGGATAAAAATATCCTCATAAAGATCGTCCTCTGGCCTGGCAAATCCATAGCCCGAGTGAACAGACAAAAGCCTTGCCCTGACGAGGCTGGAACGCTGACGAACGAAATACCGGTTTTTGACCCTGAGAACGGCCCCTAAATTCTCGAGTTCCTCCAGACTCTTTTCGCAAAGGACCTTCTCGTCGGGCCCGAGGTGAAGGGCCCTCACAATCTTGGAGAGCGTCATCCCCTGTTTATTTTTTTCGAGAAGAGCAAAGACTTGTCTGCGCATAAAAAAGGATCCCTCAGTAATAAAAGGGAGAAACGTGCGGGATCTTGTGTTTCTCTCTCGTTGCCTTCAACGCCTTGATCTTAAATATCTCGTCGAACTTCGCTTGACGAATGTTCCCGAATTCAACCCAGATCTCTGCGGTAACCGTTTGGATCTGTTCTCCAGACAGGCTTTCCTCGATCAGGCGCTCGATAGTCTCTTCGGCCTTTTCAAGTTCTTCTTCGGTAATCTTTCCTCCAGACAGCTTCTCCTGAAGCTCTGAAAAGACAGGTTTTAGGGTATCAAGTTCTTCCGGCAAACTCGAAAGAAATCTCTTGACTTCGCTAAGGATTTTCGACATCCAGCTCTTATCCTCCCCTGGTGCCGTCTCGTTTTTTTCCCCCACACACCTATCCTCGTACAAGTCGAACGCTCGTAGAACAAAAGAGTTGCAGGAATCCAGGGTGTACGGCTTGCGCCGCTTCCTGATATGGGTTCCGGGCCGCTCAAAGCTCCCCCTGATGCCCTCCAGGACAACACGAAGTGGAATGCCCCTCTCCTCCCACTGCCTGACCATATCAAGTTCTTTGGAGGACAAAAAAAACGGCGCTCCGCGCAAATCGATAAATATCTTGGCGATAGTCTGGTAGTATCGGCTTCGTCCGTCCAGAGCTTCCCTGTTCGGCATTAGTATTGATTTATCTGGCGTGTCAACACCCTCGATCAGCCAGTATTCCTCTCAAAGATGATCCTGAGCCCATCAAGGACAAGAAACGGCTCCTGGTGGGAGAAGATATCGATTGCGCTGCAAATGAGAGAAGAAAGCCCTCCTGTCGCCACCACCACGCACTTCCCGCCGAGTTCCTGCTTTATAGCTTCAACGATGTTCGTGACAAGGCCGATGTAACCAAAATACAATCCTGATTGCATGCTTGCGACTGTCGTTCGTCCGATGGCTTTTTTAGACCTTGCGATCTCGATCCTCGGCAGTTTCGCTGTTCTCAAGTAAAGGGCCTCCGCAGCGATCTGAATGCCCGGAGCGATGGCGCCGCCCAAATATTCTCCTTTGGCAGAAACAGCATCGAACGTTGTCGCAGTCCCAAAATCCACGACGATCGCGGGCCCTCCGTGTTTAGCGTGCACTGCGACCGAAGCCGCGATCCTGTCTGCGCCCACATCCTGGGGATTTTCATAAAGGATCGGCATCCCGGTCTTTAAGCCCGGTCCCACAATCAAAGGATTGGAGGAAAACAAGGCCCGGACGAGGTCTTTGAAGACAGGAGTCAGGGGGGGAACAACGCTGGAGATGATGACTGCCTCTACGCTCGAAACATCGAGTTCGGAGAGGGAAAAAAGACTCAGCAGCGTTATCTTGTATTCGTCGCAGGTCTTTTCCCTCTCGGATCTGATCTTCCAGTGTTTGAACAACTCTTTCCCCCGGAAAACGCCCACTTCAATGTTTGTATTCCCAATGTCGACGGCTAAAAGCATGCTCTTTCTCCTCAACGGATCAATCCCCCCAATTCTTTATTTCTTTCTCAGAAAATTCTTCAGTTCTGCGAGGACGCGGACGTGGATCCTCTTCTCTAGTTCCCTTTCGACATCGTAGATCTCTTTCCGCACAAATTCCTTGATGTCTTCATCCAGCACGATCCGTCCTCCTTCATAAGGTTCCTCATCCAGGGCCGGCTCCTCCGGCAATGTTTGAGGCCCTTTTCTTTGTTCGATAAGTTCGAGAATCGTCTGGGTGAGCTTTTCCGAACCGAAGGGCTCCTGGACCAGCGCGTCATAGCCCGATCCCTCAGCCGTCTTCTCATCCACTGTTTCGAACGCTCCATACAACAGGATAAGCGGGATCTGCTTGAACTTTTCCTGTTCCTTGAGATGCCGACCGAGCTCATAACCATCTTCCTGATGGAGGGACAGGCTGAGCAGAATAGCATCAGGAGCGATCTGGTTGAGCTCTTCGACGACTTCGACAGCGCTCTTGGTTTGGTAGACCTCATACTCAGGTTCAGTAAAAGCAGTAAGAATGGCCTTCATCACAGAGGGGCTGTGGTGTGCAACAAGAAGCTTATAAGGCATCTCCAACCGGCTCCGGAAATCGTTTCACTCTTTGGTTTTCCACGTGTATAAAATAGCAAAAAGACACGCCCGAAGAAAGAAAAAATTGTCTAACGCCCCGCAAAGGCCTCGGACTGAAAAGGCGGATCAGTATTCTATATAAACGGATTGTTCGCCGAGCAGCTCTTCGATATTCCTGTTGAGCTCTTCAGAGGGAGACACCCCATCGATATCCACAGATTTGACGACCATGCGGTAGGACTGCGGCGTTTCCAACTCAAAAAAAACGGGACAATGGCCACGATGTTTTTCCAGAATGGCTTTGAGTTCGGCGAAGATCGATTCCTCGATCCCCGGAAGAAAAATGCGTAAATACATTCTTTTCGCCTGCTTTTCGAGCGCCTCCGAAAGAGTCATGATCTGCAGCAGATGGATCCTCCGGCTCTCTCCCTCGCCGAGGAACTTCCCCTTCACCCAGACAAGCTGATCCTCGCTCAAACGATCAAAATACTTGGCATAGCAGTCGGGGAAAACAACAACTTCGATACGACCGCTCAGATCCTCCAGGATAAAGGATGCCATCCGTTCATCTCTGCGGGTTTTTATCGATTTCAGAGATGTTATGATCCCGGCGACAGAAACTTCTTTGTTGAACACCTTTTCTTCGTCAAAATGACTTATGGGGCAGGAGACAAGCCGGGCCAGGCTCTTGCTGTAATGAGTCAGGGGATGCCCCGTGATGTAAAACCCGAGCGCGTCCTTTTCATAGGAAAGCAGAAGCGATTCATCCCATTCCCTCATCTCTCGAATCTCAGGCGGGACGGGCGGCGGCTCGACCTGTCCCGCACCAAAAAGAAGGTTTTGCCTTGAGGTTCTGGCCTTCTGGAGCTCATGGTTGTACTCGATCATCTTATCGATGAGATGGAAGAGCTGGGATCTTTTCCATCCCAGGGAATCGAAGGCACCCGCTTTAATCAGGCTTTCAAGGATTTTTTTGTTGACAAATTTGGGATTGTCCCCGCCGAAGATGTCGAAAGGAGATAAAAACGCGCCGTTCTGATCCCTGATCCGGATCAAACCCCGGATGGCACTTTCCCCCACGTTCTTGATGGCTGAAAGTCCAAAACGGATCCCCTCTCCCTCGACAGAAAAATTTATTCCGCTTTTATTAATGTCCGGGGGAAGAACCTGGATCCCCATCTCCTTGCATTCGTGGATATATTTGACGACCTGTCCGGTCGCCCCTCTTTCTGCTTCAGAAGTCAAGAGCGCAGCCAGGAAATAGCGGGGATAATGTGATTTTAAGTAGGCGGTGCGATACGCCAGGTAGGCATAGGCCGCACTGTGAGATTTGTTGAATCCATACCCTGCAAAATACTTGATCTGCTCGAATATCTTGTTTGCCTTTGCAAGACTGATCCCCTTCTCTTTCGCTCCGCGAACAAAGTGTTGTTTTTGGGACTTCATCACGGCCGTCTTTTTCTTCCCCATAGCCTTGCGGAGGATGTCGGCCTCAGCCATGGAAAATCCCGCGATCTCCGTTGCGATACGCATGACCTGTTCCTGATACACGATCAATCCTTTGGTCTCCTCCAGGATGGGTTCTAATTCCGGGAATTCATAATCGATCCGCTCTGGGTGATTCTTGCATTTTATGAATTCATCGGTCATACCGCTCTTCAGCGGACCTGGCCTGTACAGAGCATTCAGGGCGATCAGGTCACGGTAGTTCTCCGGCTTGAAATTCCTGAGTAGATCTTTCATCCCCTGGCTCTCGAACTGGAAAACGCCGTCGGTATTCCCGGCCTGGAACAATTCGAAGGTCTCTCGATCATCCAGGGGGATATTTTTGACATCAAGCGGCTCTCCTGTATCTTTGTAAACCAGCTCCACCGTATCCTGGATGACCGTCAAGTTCCGCAATCCCAGGAGATCCATCTTGAGGAGTCCTATGGCCTCGATATCCTGCATGGGAAACTGTGTCGTAATTTCCCCTTTGACCGATTTGTAAAGGGGCATAAACTCGACAAGCGGCCTCGGCGTTATGACGATCCCGGCCGCATGGATGGACGGATGCCTGACCTGTCCCTCTAACCTCTCCGCGACCGCAAGAAGATGCGCAATCTTGGGTTTCTGATTTCTCAGTTCTTCGAGTTGAGGGATATTCTTTAGCGCGCCCTCGATCGTAGCATCCGGACCGAACGGGGGGATCATCTTAGCGATCCGGTCAACCTCGGGAAGTGGCACTTCAAGGGCTCTTCCCACGTCCCTGACCACTTGCCGTGCGGCCATGGTTCCGAATGTAATAATCTGGCATACGCTGTCTCTGCCGTACTTATTCGTCACATAAGAGAGGACCTCGTCCCTGCGCCTCCCGCAAAAATCGATGTCGATATCAGGCAGGCTAATCCTTTCCGGATTCAAAAACCTCTCGAAAAGAAGGTCGTATTCGAGCGGGTCGATATCCGTAATACCCAAACTATAGGCCAAAAGACTCCCCGCGGCCGAACCCCTACCGGGACCTACAGGAATATTTCTAGACTTCGCCTCCCGGATGAGGTCCCAGACGATGAGGAAATATCCTTCAAAGCCCATCTCCCGGACCAGTCTGATCTCTCTCTCGAGCCGGGCCTCATACTCCTTGAAGCTCGGGAGCTCTTCATTTTTGATCCTGTGCTGGATTCGTTCCATTTGAGCCCGGAATCCTTCTCTGGCGACCGACTCAAAGTACTCGCTCAAGGTGGTTCCCTCCGGGGGGGTGAACTGAGGCAGGAAATAGCCTGAGGACGGAAAATCAAAGTTGCACCGGGCTGCGATCTTCGTCGTGTTTGCGATCGCTTCAGGGACATCCTTGAACACGTCCATCATTTCTTCGCTCGATTTGAAGTAGAACTCGTCCGATCCAAAACGGATCCGCTCAAGGTCAGCCACTTTTTTATTGGTCTGGATACAGAGGAGGATGTCGTGGCTTTCCGCATCTTCACGTCTCGGATAATGCACATCATTGGTGGCGACGAGCGGGAGGTTCAGCTTGTTGGCCAACTGGATGAGCTGGGGGTTGACCTCCTTTTGAGGTGGAAGGCCATGGTCCTGGAGCTCGACATAAAAATCGCCTTCGCCGAAAAGAGCGGAATACTCGAGGGCCGCTTCTTCGGCTCTGTCTTCAAGCCCTAACAAGAGAAAGGAGCTCACTTCTCCTTTGAGGCATCCGGAGAGCCCGATGAGTCCTTCGCTGTGTTTGGCCAAAAGCTCCTTGTCGACACGGGGCCTGTAGTAGAATCCTTCGAGGTACGCTTTGGTGATGAGTTCGCAGAGATTCGTATATCCGGTCTCATCTTTCACGAGAAGCAGCAGATGGTGGTGGACAGGCCCCCCCTTCTCCGCTTTTTTCTCGAACCGACTGTGCGGGGCGACATAGATCTCACAGCCTAAAATGGGTTTGATCTTTCTGGTGTGGGCCTGCCTGAAAAAACTGACCGCCCCGAATATATTCCCATGATCCGTCAGCGCAACGGCGGGCATTTTGTTCTTATAGGCGGAGAGAACCAGTTCTTCTGTTTTCAAGCCTCCGTCGAGAATGCTGTATTCGGAATGTGTGTGCAGATGGATGAAGGTCGCTTCCATTATGGTGTTCCAAACATTATTAATCTAAAACCTCTTTGGGAAAAGTCAACACCAAGTCCAAAAAAATGCGGCGAGAGATTCTACTCCCACTCGATCGTGCCAGGAGGTTTTGACGTTATGTCATAGAGGACTCGATTGACCCCCGAGATTTCATTGACGATGCGGTTCGAAATACGTGAGAGGAGACGCGATTCTGCAGGAAACCAATCGGCCGTCATCCCGTCTACACTCTCAACAAGCCGGATGACAACGACTCTCTGGTAGGTCCGGCGGTCACCCATGACACCCACCGACCTGACAGGCAGAAGGATGGCAAAGGCCTGCCATAACCGGTTGTACAGGCGTGCCTTACGGATCTCCTCAAGGAGAATAGCATCCGCCTCCCTCAATATCCTCAGCCTCTCGTCGGTGACCTCCCCGACGACTCTGACAGCCAGGCCGGGCCCTGGGAAGGGATGCTGACGGATAAAATCCGGGTCGACCCCCAACTCTCTACCGAGAGCGCGCACCTCATCCTTAAAGAGCTCTCTGAGTGGCTCAACGAGCTCGAACCTCAGTCCTTCGGGAAGGCCTCCGACATTGTGATGCGATTTTATGCTCGAAGAAGGGCCTTTGACCGGATTGCTCTCGATCACATCCGGGTAAATGGTCCCCTGTGCAAGAAATTTTGCATCTCCGAGCTTCTTGGCCTCTTCCTCGAAGATTTCGATGAAGACAGCACCGATGATCTTACGTTTTCTTTCGGGCGAGGTGATCCTTTGTAACCTTTTTAAAAACACATCTGATGCGTCGATTCCGATGACATTCAGGGAAAATTTTTTGCGAAAACTGTCCATTAACTCCGAATATTGCCCCTTCCGCAAGAGGCCGTTATCAACAAAAATGCAGTGAAGATTCGACTTGACAGCGCGGTGAACGAGCAAGGATGTTACCAGAGAATCTACCCCGCCGCTCAAGCCACAAACCACTTTTCCATCTCCCACTTGACGGCGGATTGCCTTGACCTTGCTCTCGATAAAAGATTCCATAGTCCAGTCACGTTCGAGGCCCGCTATCTCGAAGAGAAAATTGGAGAGAATTCGCTTCCCCTGTTTGGTGTGGATGACTTCAGGATGGAACTGAACGCCATACAGGCCCTCGTCCCTATTCTCGACAGCGGCCGTCTCACAATTGGCTGTGATTCCCGAAGCGATAAATCCTGGGGGCAAAGACGCCACCTTATCGCCATGGCTCATCCAAACTTGGTTTCCATTCCTGATCCCTCGAAGGAGTCCGCCCCTCTGTGTCACTTCCAGCATGGCAAAACCATATTCCCTGCGTGGAGAGGGGATCACTTTCCCTCCTAGGAGATAGGCCATGAGCTGGAGTCCATAGCAGATCCCCAGCACAGGTACGCCCAGCAGGAAGATATCCCGTGAGATGTGGGGGGCCGTCTCCTCATACACGCTTTGAGGGCCTCCGGACAGGACGATCGCCCCGGGAGATGTCTTCTTGATCCTCGCGATCGATATGTCATAAGGAACGATCTCGGAGAAAAACCCGAGTTCTCTGATCTTTCTCGCGATAAGCTGCGTGTATTGCGAGCCAAAATCGAGTACCAGGACCGTGTTCATAAATGAATTTTATCAGAGGGGCTGCGAAAAAGAAAGAGGCAGGGTGGACGTTGACTAACAAATGGGAATTCTTTATAGTTATCACTTCGACGTTCAGGTACGAAACTGGATGTTGAGGTCGCATTGACACAAATACAGAGATTTTATAGAATTTCTAGAGTATAGGCCGCTACACATGACAAAACGTATCCCGCTGCTTTGCAAATTTATTCTGATCCTGATCTTCGCTCTATCGTTATTCGGACAATCGGACTCCCGGATTGAGGTCTACAACCTCCGTTACCACACACATCCTTCTTTCACGCGTATCGTCGTGGACATCGGCAAGCTCAGGGAATACTACTTCAGCCAGCTCGCATCGCCTGACAGGATCTATGTGGACATCTACCAGGCTAAATTGAATCCCCTCCTGCATGGGAAAAGTATTGTTCTTGATGCCGGCTATCTGGACCGCATCCGCATAGCCCAGAAGAACAACACTACAGTCAGGCTCGCTGTCGACCTCAACTTTCAAATGATCAAACGCCATCATGTATGGCATCTTCTGGACCCGTTCCGGATAGTGATCGACATCTACCCAGATGAATCCGCTCTCCCTGAGACGCCATCCACTCCCCCCCAGCCGGCAAAGCCGGCCAAGGAAGGTTACAGCATGGTCCGCCAGCTAGGATTGGGGATCAAGCGAATCGTCATTGACCCTGGGCATGGAGGCAAAGACCCCGGATGTATCGGCCGGAATGGGCTACAGGAAAAAAGCGTCGTTCTCGACGTCTGCAAGGAGCTAAAAAAACTCCTCGACCGCGACAAAAACCTCGAAGTGATCTTGACCAGAGAAACAGATATCTTTCTCCCCGTCGAGAACCGTCCTGTGATCGCCAATCAGAAACGGGCCGATCTCTACATCTCTGTGCATGCCAATTCCTTCCCCAACAAAAAGCGATCGGGGGTGCAGACATTCTACCTTAATTTCAGTCACGATCCATCGGTTAATGCCATCGCAGCCCAGGAGAATGCCACCTCCACAAAGAGTATCAGCGAGATGAAGGATATCATCACAAAGATTGCCCGAAACAGCAAGATCGTGGAATCCAAAGAGCTTGCCGAGATCATCCAGGACAATATCGTGTCGACTCTGTCAAAAAACTATAAGAATGTCAAAGATCTGGGAGTGAAAGGCGGGCCCTTTTGGGTTCTCATCGGGGGAGAGATGCCCTCTATCCTCGTCGAGATCTCCCATCTTTCCAACAAGCAAGAAGCCGAGAGGCTCAAGAATCCCAAATACCGCCGATCCGTTGCACAAGGCATCTACGGCGGGATCAAAAACTATATGGAATCTTTAGGAAAAGGATAGACCAATGAAACGACGTGATTTTTTAAAAGATATTGCGGTAGGGGGCCTTCTGCTGAACATTCGCCCCAAGGTGTTCACCCAGAGCACAGTCTCTCCTGATGTTGCCGTGATCCAGGGGGACTCGCCCTCTTTGATCACCAATGAAGCCATCACAGCGCTCGGAGGGATGCAGCGTTTTATATCAAAGGGGGATAAAGTGATCGTAAAGCCGAATATCGGCTGGGACCGCACTCCCGAGCAGGCAGCCTGCACAAACCCGGATGTCGTCAAAACCCTCGTCGAGCTCTGTTTCGATGCCGGCGCCAGCGAGGTCAAAGTTATGGACAATCCCTGCAATCCCGCACGAAGGACCTATATTCGCTCCGGAATCCAAAAGGCCGCAAAGAGCGCAGGAGCGAAAGTCCCCCTTCCGAACAAACACCGTTTGAAAAAAATACCGATCCACGGTGATTCCCTCAAGGAATGGGAGGTCTACACGGATTTTGTGGAGACGGATAAGATCATCAACGTTCCGATCGCCAAAACACACAGCCTGTCGCGTTTAACCCTGGGAATGAAAAACTGGCTGGGCGCCATAGGCGGGAACAGGAATCAGCTCCACCAGAACCTCGACCTCGCCATGATAGACCTTGCGGCCTTTTTTAAACCCGTCCTCACAGTCATGGATGGCTACAGGATCCTGCTTAGGAATGGCCCTCAAGGTGGCAGGTTATCCGACGTCAAGCTCCATAAAACAGTGGCCGCAGGCGTCGACTATGTTGCCTTGGACGCTGTGGGCGCCTCCTTTTTTGGGATCAAACCCGAAGAGCTTCGGTTCCTTCAGATCGCCAAAGAAAAGGGCCGGGGAGAGATCGACCTGGAGAAGTTGAGAATTGAAAAACAAACGATCTAAAAAATACCGGGTCATACAGACCCTAAGAATCCTCACTCAAATTGTCTTTTTTGGCCTGTTTTTCTATCTGCTTCTCATGACCCGTTTTCCGGGAGAAGACTACATCAAACGGGTGGAAATATTTTTCCACTTCGACCCTCTTCTCGCACTCGCCACCTTTATCTCTTCACGAATGGTCTCTATTTTTTTCCTCCCAGCAGTCTTGACTATTGTGGTGACGTTCTTCCTCGGCCGCGTGGCCTGCGGATGGGTCTGCCCTATGGGGTCTCTCCAACAATTCTTCTCTTTCCTTTTCAAAAAAACCAAACTCCATCGGCCAAAGAAGCTCAAAGACAACCATACTGTGTGGAAGTATTACCTTCTTATTTTTATTTGTGTGAGCGCTCTCTTCACTCTTGACCTCGTGGGCCTCTTTGATCCCTTTTCATTCCTTTACCGGTCCTTTGTCGTCAGCGTTTTGCCCGCGCTGAGTTATAGCATATCGAGTTTTCTCGGTATCATTTACGGGCTCGGCCTGCTTTCAGTCGGTGATATCCTCGTTCAATTCTTCGAAAACCTCGATATCAACGCCGTCTTCCTCCAGGGCCTTTTTATCGGAGTGATCTTTGTGGGGATTATTCTCCTCAACCTCCGACGGGAACGATTCTGGTGCCGGTATATCTGTCCCTTGGGAGCCTTTCTCGGGGTGATTTCCAGATGGAACCTCCTCAAGCTCAGGATAGACACGGAGAAATGCATAGACTGCAACCTCTGTTCTCTCCAGTGCCAGACGCAAGCAGATCCCTATCCCAACGAAAAGTGGAAGAGCTCGGAGTGCGATTACTGCTTCACCTGCAGCGCCATCTGTCCCACAAACGCCATTTCCTTCCCGGCAAAAGTGACCCCGGAGAGCATCGAGTCGATCGACCTTTCCCGCAGAAAGGTCGTTCTGACCTCTTTGCTGGGAATACTTGCGATCCCGTTCTTCCGGATCACACCGGCAAGGAACAGGGCCTCAGAAAAACTCATCCGTCCGCCCGGAGCTCTCCCCGAGGAAAAATTCCTCCAAAAATGTGTCAAATGCGGCGAATGCATGAAAGTTTGCCCGACAAACGCCCTTCAACCGGCCATGACAGAGGCGGGGCCTGAAGGGCTCTGGACACCCATGCTGGTTCCAGAGATCGGATACTGCGAATACTATTGCTCCCTCTGCACTCAAGTCTGTCCCACGGGGGCGATCAAAGAACTCACGATCCCCCAGAAGAATAAACTCAAGATCGGCACAGCATGGATCAACAAGAACAGGTGTATCCCCTGGAAATTCGGGGATCCCTGTATCGTCTGTGAGGAACATTGCCCGGTCTCTCCGAAGGCCATAAAATTCATCACGGAGAGTGTTGTACAGCCGGATGGATCGACGAAATCAGCCCAGGCTCCGGTCGTGGACATGGCCACGTGCACAGGATGCGGGATCTGCGTAAACAAATGCCCTGTGGTCGATGCTCCGGCGATATATGTGACGAGTGTTGGAGAGACACGCTCCGAACGGAATCAAGTTCTCCTGGATATCTTCCAATCCAGTGATGATCCATACTAGATCGAACGCGGGAGAGAGAAATGACGAAGTTAATCCTCGGCATAGTCGTTACTTGGCTTGTCGTTAACGTCCTGAAACCGCTCATCAAATGGAAAAAAGCGGGAAAATTCGAGAAGAGATTCCTGGCCGAAGAGGGCGGCATGCCTTCCGGCCACACATCCTGGGTGGCTCCTCTAGCAACAGGACTGTATCTCGAGACAGGATTTTCGTACTATTTTATCATCAGTGTCGTGATCACTCTCAACGTGGTGTATGATGCCCTCAGCGTGAGGCCCAAGATCGGCAATCAGGCTCGCATGCTCAACAAGCTGATGGAGGGGAAGGCAGGGTTTAAAAAGGTGGAGGAGAGAGTCGGTCACACTCCCGCAGAAGTCTTAGTGAGCCTGGCACTCGGCGTCATCATCCCTCTGGCTATTTATAAAATATTTTGATAGATCAACCCCCGGCCAACGTCACCCGTAGTGTCCTTAGAAAATCTTCGATTTATTCCAATCAGACGCTATTCGGATAAGACCTTCTTCAGCTCCTGTTTAAGCGGGGGAAGGACTCGGAACAGGTCGCCCACGATCCCAAAATCAGCCACCTTAAAAATGGGGGCTTCGGCATCTTTGTTCACGGCCACGATCACCTTCGACGATGACATACCGGCCAAGTGCTGAATCGCCCCTGAGATCCCGAAGGCCATGTAGAGATCGGGAGACACGGTTTTTCCCGTCTGTCCGACCTGATGCTGGTGGTCTATCCAGCCTGCATCCACGGCAGAGCGCGACGCCCCCACTGCAGAATGAGGGAGGATCTCCGTCAATTCCCTCAACAGGTCAAAATTTTCAGGGCCTTTCAGGCCCCTCCCGCCGGACACAATGATTTCAGCTTCTGTGACATCAAGCTCCGCCCCCTCTTCCTTGAGGACCTCTGCAACACGATCCCGGGCCTGGTCCTCGGGAACCGCAACATCTCTTTTTTCCGCCTCGCCCTGCCCCTCTGTGGGCGTCCCCAACGGAAAAACGTTCGGCCTGAGTGTGGCCATTATGGGGGATGACCTATACCGGAACGAGGCAAACGCTTTCCCCGCATAGATGGGGCGCACAACCTCCAGGGTGCCATCCACGACCGCAGTCTGAATACAGTCCGAGGCAAGGCTCACTCCCAGCAGTGCCGCCAGACGTGGAGCCAGGTCCCTCCCCATCGACGTTGCTGGAAAAAAGATAATCTCCGGAGTGAGTTCCTGGCAGAAACCAGCCAGCACATGCGCATAACCCGATGGAGAATATGAACTTAAAAGAGGACTGTCGAGAGCGATCGCCTTGTTGGCACCGTAAGGGGCGACTTCTGGAGCCAACGACTCGAGCCCATGTCCGACGAGAACAGCATAAACCTCCTGTCCGAGTTCATCCGCACGTCTCTTCGCTTCGGAGAGAACCTCTAAAGACGACTTCTTGACCTTCCCCTCTCTCACTTCTATGTATACAAGAATCATTGTGTTCCTCCTTCAAACCACTTTGGCTTCATTGCGTAAAAATTCCACCATCTGTTTCGCCGCAACTTCAGGCTCGTCCTCGATGACAGTTCCCGCCTGTCGTTCGGGGGGGCTCTCCAACCTGACAAGCTCCAATTGAGAGGCGAGTTCCCCTTCATCCAGCCCGAGATCCTGGAGTGTTAACACCGGGATTTCCTTCCTTTTTGCCATCATGATCCCCTTTAGCGTTTCATAGCGGGGCTCGTTCAATCCCTTTTGAGCGCTGATAACGGCCGGAAGGGGAACATTCATTAACTCAGAGGATCCTTCGATCTCCCGATGGGCTTTTGCCGTGTTTCCCTCGATCACAAGCTTGGTGACGACGTTGATCTGGGGGAGTCCCAGCAGTGCTGCTACCATAGCGGGTACCTGGGCGTTATCGACACCAACCGCCTGTTTCCCGAAAAGGAGCAAGCTGTAATCCGTAAATTTGGTCTTCATGGCTTGGGCAATAATCCTGGCTGTCCGCAAGCCGTCATACAGCTCGGTCGTGTTATCCTTGATAAGGATAGCCTCGTCCGCACCCATGGCGAGGCATTTCTTCAGGACGACCGTCGTCTCCTCTGTTCCGACACTCAAGGCTGTGACTTTGCCCCCCTTGGCTTCCCTGATAAGCAAGGCTTCCTCCATGGCAAACTCATCGTAGGGACTCAAGACAAAGCTCAAGCCTTCTTCATCGATGCTTTTGGACTCACGATTTATCCGGATCTTGGATTCTGTGTCGGGGACTCTCTTCACAAACACGAATATATTCACATTTTCCTCCTCATCTCAAGCTTTTCTCCCTGATCATTTCGATAAAGGATAAAACATCATAACCAATGCTTTCTAAAATTTCAAATATTCTGTGGAATACGGGAGGGAGAGGGGTTACTCTTCAAATTTTCTAAAAAGGAGGGCCCCATTCGTACCGCCGAAACCGAAGGAATTACTCAGCGCATAGACAAATTCTGCTCGGCGTGGGGAGTTGGGCACGTAGTCGAGATCACACTCGGGATCTGGATTTTCGTAATTGACTGTAGGGGGCAGGATCTGATCCCTTAGACTCAAGACGCTCACCGCTGCCTCCATCGCCCCCGCGGCTCCCAAGAGATGCCCGGTCATGGACTTCGACGAACTGACCGCCAGTCGATAGGCATGATCACCGAAGGTTTTTTTGATGGCAAGGGTTTCGATCTTGTCGTTCCAGGGAGTGGATGTTCCATGGGCGTTGATGTACCCCACTTCCTCTGGCACAACACCGGCATCGCTAAGGGCGGACTTCATGCAGAGATAGGCTCCCTCTCCATCGGTACAGGGGGCCGAGGCATGATAAGCATCACCGCTTAGTCCATAACCAACGATCTCGGCATAAATTCGGGCGCCTCTTTTTAGGGCATGCTCCAATTCCTCGAGGATGAAGATTCCAGCGCCTTCTGCGATGATAAACCCATCGCGCTCGGCGTCGAAGGGGCGGGAGGCTCTCTGCGGCTCATCGTTCCTTAAAGATAAGGCGCGCATTGAGGTAAACCCAGCCACTCCCAATGGGGTGATTGGCGCTTCTGCTCCTCCTGCGATCATGATGTCGACATCCCCCCTCGCTATAAGCCGGAAAGAATCTCCGATGGAATGGGTGCTTGTCGCACACGCCGTGGCATTCGCCAAATTTGGCCCTTTGGCTTTGTATCTGATCGAAATCACTCCCGAAGCCTCGTTGATGATCGCCGAGATGAGGAAAAAGGGAGAGACCCGTCCCGGGCCTCTTTCGAACAGGGTCTTGACGTTATTCGAAATCGCTTCGATCCCTCCAATCCCCGAGCCCACATAAACACCCGTGCGCTCCCCGCTCAAAAGGTCAGCCTCCAATCCCGAATCCTGCACAGCCAGCTCTGCTGCGGCAATGGCATACTGGATGAACGGATCCATCTTTCGGACATCCTTTTTATCGATAAAATCCAGGGGATCGAAGCCTTTGACTTCACCGGCGATTTGACTGGTATACTGAGAGGCATCAAACTTTGTGATGCGGTCGATTCCGTTCTTGCCTCGAAGAAGATTGGACCAGTTCTCCTCTACGCCCATTCCCACGGGAGAGAGGAGACCGATCCCGGTAACGACAACTCGCTTATCCGGTCCCCTAGACCGGGGAAATCGCGTTTTGGACATGGAGGATCTTTTCGGGATTATTTCTTCTGGAGAACCTCTAAGACATAATCGATTGCCTTGCCAACAGTAGTCATCTTCTCTGCATCTTCATCCGGAATATCCAGGTCAAACTCATCCTCGAGCGCCATAACCAACTCCACTGTATCCAGGGAATCCGCCCCGAGATCATCGATAAAGGAGGCCTCTTCCGTCACCTGATCTTCACTGATACTCAGTTTATCCGCGACAATGCCCTTTATTTTCTTTAGCAGTTCATCTCTTTCCATTTTTTTCTCCTTTTCTGTTTATTCACAAAATTAATTGTGTGCGTTACATCAACATCCCACCGTTAATGCCAAGGACCTGTCCGGTGATGTAGGATGCCCCGTCAGACAGAAAAAACTTTACCCCCTGAGCCACTTCCTCCGGAGTGCCGAATCGCTTCAGAGGAATGAGTTCGACAAAAGTTTCTTTGACCGCCTCAGGGAGATTGTCCGTCATCGCTGTGGCAATATAGCCAGGAGCGATGGCATTGACCGTAATCCCGCGAGCAGCGACCTCCCGAGCCAAGGATTTGGTGAAGCCGATGACACCGGCCTTTGACGCGGAATAATTGGTCTGTCCCACATTCCCCATCAGCCCGACGACAGAAGATATGTTGACGATCCGGCCGAAGCGATTACCTATCATATTACGGATCACCGCCTTAGAAAAGTTAAAGACGCCCTTCAAATTGACGGCAAGGACAGAGTCCCAATCCTGTTCTTTAAGCCGCAACAGCAAGCTATCCCTGGTGATCCCTGCGTTATTCACGAGATAGTCAATCTTAGTGTGGTTTTTAATAATTTCTTCGACGCATTCGGCGACCTGATCGAACCGGGAAACATCAGCACTATAGCTAAAAGCTTGCCCCTTGTCTGCTTCGATCTTTCGAGCAACTTCATCGAGTTTGTCTTTCTGGATATCCACCAGGATGACCGTAGCCTGATCCTGAGCCAGAGACAAAGCGATGGCTTTGCCTATCCCCTGGGAGGCTCCTGTAACAATGGCAACTCTGTCTTTAAAAGTCATCGACCCCCTATACCCTTCCCGCTTCTTCGGAGAGAAGCGCAATCTCTGCTTGAATTTTATCCTGGACATGATTTTTGACAAAATCCTTGGCCAGTTTAACGGCATTTTTTACAGCCACCACGTTCGACCGGCCGTGCCCGATGATACACACCCCGTTTATTCCCAGGAGCTGGGCACCTCCATATTCCGAATAATCCACTCTCTTGTAGAGTTTCTTCAAATGCCTTTTCATCAGAAGAAAACCAATCTTGGCAAAGAAGTCCTTCATGATCTCTGTCTTTGCCATGTTGAACATGGTATCCACAACGCCCTCACTCACCTTGAGCGCGATATTCCCAGTGAAGCCATCGCTCACGATCACATCCGCTTTCCCGGAATAAATGTCCTTTCCCTCGACATTTCCAATAAAGTTCATCGAGGAGGCCATCAATCGGGCATTGACCTCCTTGGTCAAATCATTGCCTTTGGTCCTTTCCTCTCCCACGCTCATCAGTGCGATCCTGGGCTCCTTAATGTTCATGACACTTTCCATGAAGATCCGTCCCATGACCGCGAACTGTTCGAGATGATGCGGCAGGCAGTTGACGTTCGCCCCGACATCGATTAATAGAGTAGGCCCGGACATGGTGGGGACCAAAAGAGAGAGGCCGGGTCTGTCCACACCTTTGAGAGATCCAAGCACCTTGTTCGAGATGTACACGATGGCAGCCGTGTTTCCGGTGCTGACAAATGCATCCGCCTTTTTCTCTTTGAGGAGCTGTGTACCGATACGGATGGAGGACTTCTTTTTCTTTCTGAAGGAAAGAATGCCCTCACTCATGCTTATCTCTTCGGATGCATTGACGACCGTGACGCTGGCCTTTGAAATGTCGAGTTTTTCGAACTCCCTCCGCACGCGGGATTCAGACCCGACAAGAAGAATATCGATTTCCAGCTCCTGGGATGCCCTGACCGCTCCTTCGACAGTGACCTTGGGTCCGAAGTCTCCCCCCATGGCATCAACAGCGACCTTCATGTTTTCCTCAGCTTTATTCTTCTGTTCCCTCGATCACCTGCCGGCCTTTGTAATATCCACAATCGGGGCAAGCACGATGGGGGAGCTTTGGATTACCACAGTTGGAGCAAAGCGAGAGTGAGGGATTTCGAAGAGCATCGTGGGCTCTTCGTTTCCGTTTTCTTGAATGAGAATGTCTTCTTTTCGGATTTGCCATTTAACTTTTATCTCTCAAAAATATCTTAAGTTTCTCTAAACGCTGGTCGGATCCCTTCGCCGTACAGGAACACTTTCCCTCTTTGATCAGTTTTCCGCAAACAGGACAGATGCCCTGGCAGGACTTGGAACAGAGAGGCCGCAAGGGAAAAGTCAGGTTGAGCTGTTCAAGGATAACCTCTTCAAGGTCTAAGTGACGTTTGTAGTAAAACAACCTGTTCATATCGTCCTGCTCCAGATGCTCTTTGGCAACCTCCAGCTCTTCAGGGAGATAGATAAGGTCGAAGCGGGAATCGACAGGAAATTCAAAGGGGGTCAGGCAGCGGCAGCAAACAAAATTTAGAGTGGCTGTCATTGTCCCTTTGACGAAGAGCTCCTCTCCGACTTTCTTGACTGCAGCCTCCACGTGGACGGGCTTCAAAAACACAGCGCTTTCTTCGACCAAGTCTTCGCTCAAGAATTCAAAATCTTTGGATATTTCCAGCCCCTCTTCGGGGATTCTATCAACATCGATTAGCATGTTTTCACACTCACAAAAAAAGTCAACCTATTATACCACCCTGTATCACTTTGTCAATAATAATCAGCCTGTTGAAATACCCCCATCTCACCGCCTCTCTCCTCCTCTTTTTTGAAAAAATAAAGCACAAAAACTTGGCGCTTCCAACGACAAAACAGAGTGGACGCTTTATCTTTTTCATGAGCTAGAGTTAATGAAAAGAGAGAGAGCAAGGAAGAAGGGACATCTTGCAAAAAACGATGTTCTTAGGATAAAATTGAGACAATGCCTGGACAGAATACCGACATTGAACACGATGGTTTTTTATTCCATGTTCAAACACAGGACCAGGGGGCAAGCGCCCATTACGTGGAATCCACAGTCTATAAATCGGGAAAGGTTCTGGCCTCACGCCGGACATACTACACAAATTTCCTGAACAGCCCCACCCTGCCCGACACCATTAAAAAGATCATCGACGAACAGCATGGGGGCATTCTCAAAGACATCTCCGAAGGATTCTTCGACCACCTCTGATCCCTCCGTCACCACTCACATCTATTTTGTTCAATCTGCTAAACAAAGTCATAGGGCTTTCCACAATAATGTTTACTATCTTATTTCCCTCATTTAAGAATTTTGGAGTTAATGCTACAATATGATTGGCTTGCTTGGGGGCAGATGAAAAGACACATTCTCTTCTTTATGACTTCAATCCTTGCTTTAACCGGTCTTCTCTACGGATATCACCCACACAAGAAGTCCCCTCAAACTGAAAAACATGAAGTTACTGTCCGGCTAATCTTAGTGGATGTGATTGCAACCGATAAACAGGGAAATGTCATCAAAGATCTCACCAAAGAAGAGTTCGAGTTGTATGACGAAAGAAAAAGAGTCCCGATTAACTCGTTAGATTTTGTAAGTCTAGAAAAAGAAACCTTAAAAGCGCCACAAATGGAAGTAAAAAATGAAGCATATTCTCCGCCGTTAGCCTCTATTAGAAGGAGAAGATTTTTTGTTGTGTTTGATTCTATTAACACCATACAAAGAATGCTCGATCGGAGCAAAGACCAGATCATGGAAAAACTGATTTCTCTGATTAAATCAGGCGGGGAAGTCATGATCCTCGAATTGAAAGAAAAACACGGTATCCAAGTTTTGCAGTTCCCGTCATCGAATGAAGATCTTATTAGGCAGGCTGTCAATAAAGCTTCAGGTAGCATATGGGTGGAAAAATCAGCCGATACGCTTTCAATCCCAAATGTCGTGAGGATTGACGAGATAGAGAAAGGAAAACCTTCGATAATCCGAAAATCATTAAGAGAAATGTATCAATTTGAAACTCGTAATCGATTTGAAAAGAGTCTATCAGGACTGCTATCGGTTATGAACATGATCAAGGACTACCCAGGGCGGAAGTCAATCTTGTTAGTCAGTGGAGGATTTCCATCGATTTCTTTTGACTATATAACAACCGAACCTGGCATCGAAGGTGACAATATTATCCTGACTCAAATGCAGACGGCCAAGATCATGGATCCTTTTAAGGTTCTTCATAAGGATAAACATCTCAGCGGGGACGAGATCTTTGACCACTTAATCCAGTACGCCAACAGCCATAATATTTCTTTTTATACTCTGGATCCGGATAATTATCTCAGGTATGTATTGCCGGATATTGCATATGACAATTTTCAAAGACAGCTTGCGACACCCGATGATCTCAGGATGAATAAAGACGAAATTGCCGTAATAAAGAGAAATGAATTAAAGAATTTAAGATATTTAGCCGAAGATACGGGAGGAGTTCCTTTTCAAGGGGCTACCAAATTCGAGAACTTTCAGAAATATTTGAATCGGGATTTCGCCTCCTATTATGTCTTGAGTTATTATCCAAAAAGAAAAAAGGCGGATGGCAAATATCACAAGATTCAAGTCAAGGTTAAAAGACCCGGAGTGAAAGTTAAATTCCGGAAGGGATATTTCGATTACAAGCCCGAGCATATAGAATCCCTGACATTCGCCTCTGCATCCACGAATCCTGATTTATTCAAACAGATAGACTTCCAGGCTCGTGCTGTTCCATTTATCAAAGGCAAAAATAAATATATCTTGTGGATCAACATGGCTCTCCCGGTTCAGGGGCTCATTCTCGGAGATGATCCGAATAAAGAACAGAAAATCGTTAAGGTTAATTTTTGGGTGGATGATCCACAAGACAAAAATGCAATAAATGCGCGTTTAGATATTCCGATCGACCTCACCCCATCTTCCCGAGTCAAGCTTAAAAATACAAGCTTTTTTGGTTATAACACCTGTTCTCAAGAGCTCAAGCTCAAACACGGTCAATACCGCATGGTCTTTGTCGTTTATGATGATGATCGTGACCTTGTAGGGACAGTGGAGCAGATGATTGATGTGCCTAATTTAAAAGAGTCAGAAGCAAATCGGATAGTCAATGCAGTTTTTGGCCGATTGATCAAATCGGACAGAGGGAAGAGGTCGTTTGCGATATCGCAGAAAGACGCAACGCTCCATGTAGAAAATTTCAAATTCACTCCAATAGGATCAAACCGTTTTTTTGCCAGTGAAAACGTCGCGTTATTTCTTCAGGTAGACATGAAAGATGGCGAAATCAGTCTGGATTCTGAGTTTATTTTGCTCCAAAACGATATGATACAGAGCAAAATTCCATTTGAGGAAATTAAGGAGTCTTGGAATAAAAAAGCTAAAATTAGAAATATTGTCTATAAATTGAACTTGGCAGGTCTCTCTCCAGGCGAATACAATCTTGAAGTAAAATTGACGAATGATTTAAACGACCAGGTAATTGAAAAAGGAATTCTAATCAATATTTTATAGCGAATATTAAGTAAGTCACAACCGAAAAGAAAACATCTCCTCTAATTCAATCTCTAAATTTAGTCATTATTGTGATGAATCCTTAGGTAATATATAATCATGGTGTGAAAGATGAGATGAAAAAGAAAAAACTGGTCCTCATCGATGGAAGCTCCTTGCTGTATCGGTCTTACTATGCTATTCGGTTCCTGACGAACTCCGAGGGATTCCCGACCAACGCCATCTATGGATTCATCATGACCCTGAGAAAATTAATGGACCAGGAAGCTCCGGATTACCTCGGGATTGTATTCGACACCAAAGAGCCGACAGAAAGACATAAGATATACACAGATTACAAAGCGCATCGCAAGCCCATGCCCGAAGACCTTGTCACCCAGATCCCGCCTCTAAAAAAAATCATCAAAGCGATGAACATTCCCATGTTCGAACTGCCGGGGTACGAGGCGGATGATATTCTGGGCACTTTTGCCCATAGGGCTTCCCGAAAAAACATTCAAACCATCATCGTCACGACGGACAAAGACCTCTTCCAGGTAGTGGACGCGAACACATCGGTCTATAACCCGACAAAAGACCTTCTGCTTGACGAAGCGGGTGTCAAAGAATTTTTCGGGGTTTTACCTTCCCAGGTTATCGATGTTCTCGCCCTGTGGGGGGATTCCTCAGACAACATCCCCGGTGTCTCCGGGATCGGAGAGAAGACAGCCAAGGCGTTGATTGCCCGGTTCGATTCTCTCGACAGACTGCTCGAAAACCTTTCTCGCGTTGAAAAGAAGAGCGTCAGACAAAAAATCGAAAACAGCCTCGATGCGCTTGAGTTGAGCCGTCAGCTGGTTACCCTCTTCAAAGACCTTGACATCGAATTCAATCCCAAGGATCTGGAACTTTCCACTCCGAACACAGACGCCCTTCTCGCCCTTTATCAAGAGTTGGGCTTTTCGTCCCTCGCGTCCGAACACATCAAAACATCCAACGCAGCAGACAAAAGATATATAACGATTCAGGATGAGGATGCGCTCGAAGAATTGATAGCTCAGATCAAAAATGCCGGGTCGGTGGCTCTAGATACGGAGACGGACAGTCCCTTCCCGACCCGAGCTCGTCTGGTGGGGATCTCCTTCTCCGTAAAGCCCCACGAAGCGTATTACCTTCCCCTTCGCCACGACTATCCAAACGCCCCCCACCAGGTC
>JASFPP010000008.1:0-40049 GCA_050115915.1 Candidatus Aminicenantota bacterium | reverse complement strand
CATCTGCGATCCCCAATTCTGATTTGTCTTGCTCGATTTTCATTTTTTCAAGCAATTGTTGGTAGGGAAGGAGGGTGGATTCATCAATGGTATCGACGAACGAATGGAAGAATTCGGAGCCCAATTCTGTAATTTCGAGAATCATTTCTGCATAATTGGCAAATCCCAATTCAATGGCCTTCCTATTTCTTAACTTCATTAGCTCTAAAGCCGCTGCTTGGAGCTCTTCTTGGGGAGGCTTATCTTCGGTGTCCGCACCTACCGCAAGCCAAGCCTCCAATTGGTTGGTCAGATCTAAAACTTCCTCGCCAAGATTAACTTTTGCACCGGTTAGGATATTGTGCCAGAGTTCGACACGTCGTTTGAGCGTCAAATTTTTTATCTTTTCTTTCCTGCTGTACCAACTGTCCACTGTTGAATTGAGGGTGTCATCTCTGAATAAAGTGGCAAATTGCTGTTTGGGCCCCGCGAGATTGGCTTCACCCTCTTCTGTGTATAGCCTCCAGTACTCTTCTCCCATCGAGACTGATATCCGTTCGAAAAGTGCTTCCTGACTGTCCAGGTATTTTATAAGCTGAGGTTCTGAAAATTTTTCTCCGGTACAGGTAAATAGGGAAATGCAAATGAAGAATCCAGTGAATATCAAAATGAGTCTTTTGTCTTTGTTCATGAGGTCTCCCCTTCTGTTTATAATTGAATCAAACGGGCTAAGCCGTGTCAACAAAAAATCTCAGTTCCTGCGACTTTTCCTTTGAAGATTCAGTATGTGTTGTGTTCCTTCCTAATCTGAAGTATAAAAGGATAAAAAACAGGTGATTTGATTGGCTTAGTGAAGAATGGGAGGGAATATGAAAAAATATTTTCTGGTTTATTGTGTTTCAATAATTTTATGTTTATTTGCGAGTTGCCAAGAAGAAACAACCACAGAAGCGCTGGGCATCACGAATGACTATGTCGCCTCTCAGGATGGTGTTTTTATCCACTACCAAGTTCAGGGTAAGGGGACTCCGGCCATTGTGTTTATCCATGGGTGGAGCTGTGACCTCAAGTATTGGGAAAAACAGTGGACTCCTTTTGCGGAAAAATACACGGTTGTGTCGATCGACCTTGCCGGCCACGGCCGCTCCGGATTGAACCGAGAATCCTGGACGATCCCCGCATTCGGAGAGGACGTTGTTGCTGTGGTGAAAAAACTGGGCCTCAGTGAAATTATCCTTGTCGGCCACTCCATGGGGGGATCTGTGGTCCTTGAAGCAGCCAAACACATACCCGACCAAGTTATTGGACTTGTCGGTGTGGATACACATCAAGACCTTGAACAGAAAGTGACAAAGGACGAGTTCGACCAATTTTTTGCTTCCATACGCGCGGATTTTAAAAAGGCCACAAAAGACTTTGTCCGGTCGATGTTCGCTCCCGATTCTGATCCGGCACTCGTCGAAAAGATCGTCACTGATATGTCGTCTGCTCCCCCTGAAGTTGGGAAGGCGACGTTTGAGGCAAACTTTGACTATTGGATGTACAATATCGTCCAGGCCTTCAGGGATACAAAGGCTCCGATCACATGCATCAACTCGGATAAATACCCTTCCAATCCTGAGGGAAACAAAAGAATTAATCCCTCCTATAAGCTAAAAATCATGTCCGGGGTGGGACATTTTGTTATGCTCGAGGATCCCTTGACTTTTAATCGTCTTCTTGAAGAGACCGTACAGGAATTTCTCCTCGCTTCCACACCGACTGCAAACGAGGAGGATGTTACATCGATCGATGGCCTCATCGATGCTCTTTATGAATCGATCACTTTTCCTGACGGCGAAAAGCCCGACTTGGCGCGCTTCAAATCTCTTTTCGTCCCGAATGCCCCATTCGTACGGATAATACCTGATGGTCCAAATACAATGGATCTTGACGGCTTCATTACATCCTTCAGCGAGCGAGTCTCGTCTGGCGCTCTAAGAAGTTTTTACGAAGCGGAAATCTCCCGGAAAACCCAACAGTACGGCGGCATCGCCCACGTCTTCAGCACCTACAAAAAAGGGATGAACGAAACGGATCCCGGATCAATGGGCCGGGGCATCAACAGTATCCAGCTTTACCACGATGGCAAACGCTGGTGGGCATGCAGCATCACATGGGAGGATGAACGGGCCGATAATCCAATCCCGGAAAAATATTTACAGTAATACGCTTAAAAACACTAAATATTTTTAGTCAATGTTCCTAACACGCGAAGTTTTCAGACAAAGGTCATGACCCTAGGCATCTTCCGGCTTTGCCTAGGGAATGTGCTTGATGTTTTTACACATCTAAATATACGCTAATCTCAACATGGAAACTATCGCCTTAGACCGGACGAATGCCTTTGTCCTGGAAAAACACCATCTGACCGAGGAACCCATAACAGGGAATCTCCTCCAGGTTGTAAGAGACATCGGGGGCCTCCATGCCACTCTGGCCACAACCCCCTATATCTCTCTCTTTCTCAGGCTAAAAGGCTTTAATAGAGAGGATCTGGATGATGCGCTCTATACGAAGCGGTTCCTCGGCAAAGTCCGTTACGCGCGAAAAACAGTGTACATCCTCCCCAAAGAGCGTGTCACAACCGCCTATTGGGCGATAAAGCCTCTGCTTTTCACCCGGCTCGAAGTCTATCTCCAGCACCTGGGACTCACTCGGGACGAATACACAAAGCTTGCACAGGATGTCCTTAAAATCGTTAAAGGATGCAGCAAGACGACCAAGGAGATCAAAACCGAGTTAGGACAAGAAGCCTTAAATAAGGGCCTGAATGTATCGGCCATCGTAAATCTCATGTGCGACGAGGCCCTTTTGATCCGCGGCAAACCAAAAGCAGGCTGGAAGAGTAACCTGCACACATATTTCCCCTTCGGTGAATATTTCCCGGACCTCGATTTGAAGGGGATGGAAGAGAACGGCGCCAGAGAACAAATGATCAGGCATTATATCGCCTCCTATGGTCCGGTATCTCCCAATGACATCGCCTGGTGGACGGGATTTCCCAGGAGTGATGTCAAAAGGATAATAGATAGATTGACGAACGATACAATTTCTGTGGAAATTTCCGGATTATCTGGCTCTTACATTATGCTCTCTTCGGATGTTAAGTCACTCGATACGATGGATATCCCCAATGGGCCAAGAGTCCTTATGCTTCCGGCTCTCGACCCGTACCTCATGGGTTTCAAAGACCGCCAACGTTTTCTCGACTCTTCCCGATCCCCATGGATCTATGACCGCTCGGGGAATGCCACAAACACCATCCTGATCGACAGACAGATCGCTGGCGTTTGGGATTGGGTGGATCAAAAGGAACCAGAGATCAAATTCCATCTTTTTGAAAGAACCGGCGCAGAAACGAAAAAAATAATCGAATCTAAAGCCTCACATCTGGGCCATTTCATATTTGGCAAAAAACCTCTAATAAAAGAGTGCGATTCCATGACCCCTCTAAGCCAGAGAACAATGGGAGGATTCATGTCGCCCTTAAGGGATTAATCAGGCTGTATTCCGGGTGACATTCACTATCCAATCCTTGCCCATCGATCCAATGGAGACATGTCGACATCTTGGGTGCCGTTAGAGTTCTGCTCATAGTACGGATGCTTCCAGAAATTAGAAAGGGATAGAAGGTCGGGACATCTTGTAAGGACAGAATGAGGATTTAGATGCCATCCCAAGGAATTTCATTAAAATTAATATTTTTATTGACAGGTGGGAAATGCTGATTTATATTGTTAATGATAATGATTATCATTATCAAGATGAAAATATATCTCAATTAGAATCCGAAATGGTCGAAGATCATAAATGGAGACGTCGGTTTAGAAAACATGTATCCCGCTGGACGCTGCCGCGTGAGTCTATACTGGATCTTTTGTCGAGGACGTCAAAGCACCTAAGCGCAAAAGAGATCTACAACGATCTCTCTAAGGCCTATCCGGGAATCGGACAAAGTACAATTTACCGCACTCTCAACTTTTTGGTGCAAACGGGTTTTTTAAACAAGATAGACATTGGCGACGGGTCCAGTCGCTATGAATACAAGTCAAGCAGTCCTAAGGAGCACCACCATCATCTCATTTGCACCAAATGTGGGAAAATCATCAATTACAGCGATTTTTTGGATGAAGAAGAGAGGCTCGTCAAAGAAGCAGAAAAGAATATCGCAAAAAAATTCAATTTTCGTGTGCAAGATCACAACATCGAATTTTATGGAACATGTAAGGATTGCCAATAGAAATGAGGATTTATTAAGAAAGGAGGTAATAAATGAAAATAGCCATATCTGCATCAGGTCCCGATCTCTCCAGCGCTGTTGATCCCCGGTTTGGGCGGTGTCCCTATTTTTTATTTGTCGATCCCGACTCTATGGATTTTGAAGCGATAGAGAATCCCAATATTTCTTCCGCAAGCGGAGTTGGAATTCAATCTGCTCAGCTCGTTGCAGAAAAGGGAGCACAGGCTGTTCTCACAGGAAGCTGCGGCCCCAACGCTTTCCAAACTCTCCAGGCAGCCGATATCGAGGTCATCATCGGAGTTTCCGGAACAGTAAAAGAGGCCATCGCGCATTATAAATCGGGCCAAGCGCAGGCTACGCCTCAAGCGAATGTTCCTGCCCATTCCGGAATCGGAGGAAGTGGTTTCATGGGCTCTGGTTTTGGTAGAGGCCGAGGCATGGGCCGGGGAATGGGAGCAGGAATGGGTCGAGGTATGGGCCAAGGCATGGGATATATGCCAACTCCTCAAGATCCGCAGACACCGCCAGAATCTGCGCAGAAGCAGATGTCTCCAAAGGAAGAACTCGGCAATTTAAAAGAGCAAGCGGAATTACTCAAGAAACAGATGGAGACCATATCCAAGAAGATTGAAGAGCTTGAGAAGAAAAAGAGTTAATCCAATTATGCCTGCCGGAAAGCAGGCGCCAGCAAAAATCATTGAAGAATTATCGGAGGGTTTTCCAAAAGTAAGTCACTTCCGTTCTGATATGCCGAGATTCATTGCGATGAAAACGAGGAAAGGAGAAAAATGTCGACGAAAATAGCAATTTCCAGCGGGAAGGGTGGAACCGGAAAAACATTTATTGCTACCAATATCGCAGCGATTCTTGCAGAGAAAGGGGAACATGTCACGTATCTCGACTGTGACGTCGAAGAACCGAACGGGCACCTTTTTTTAAAGCCCAGGATAGACAATGAAGAAGACGTAACCCTTCTATCGCCTGTCGGAGTCGACGAGGACAAATGCATCAGCTGTGGTGATTGTGCCGAAGCCTGCCACTTCAACGCTATCGCAGTAGTCAAAGAAAAAGTTTTACTTTTTAAGGAGCTTTGCCGTGTGTGTGGAGCCTGTCATGTGGTTTGCCCCACAGATGCCGTTATTGAAGAAAATAGAAAAATAGGAGTGCTGAGACATGGCAAAAGTGGCCCCATATTTTTTCATTATGCCCTTCTTGAAACCGCAGAAGGAGGGATGTCTCCAAGGTTGGTAAAAAAGGTGAAGGAACACACAGGTGAAGGGATAAACATCTTGGATTCTTCCCCTGGAACCAGTTGCCCTGTGGTGGAGACTGTCAAAGATGTGGATTTATGTGT
This sequence comes from Candidatus Aminicenantota bacterium, assembly GCA_050115915.1. Lineage (GTDB taxonomy): Bacteria > Acidobacteriota > Aminicenantia > Aminicenantales > Aminicenantaceae > WTAW01. Next base: position 34,434 of record JASFPP010000008.1, on the reverse strand, counting down.
TCTGGTGACTGATCCGACCCCCTTCGGCATCAACGATCTCAAACTGGCGGTTGATATGTCTCGCAAGATCGGCCAGGAACCGGTGATTGTCGTGAACCGCGCTGATTACAAAAACGATGATTTGAAAGAATATTTACGGAGTGAAGGATTAACTGTTGTCGGAGAGATCCCCGATGATCGAAAGGTGGCTGAGGTCTATTCCAGAGGGGACATCGTTGTGGAGAAACTCCCCCATTATAGGGAAATTTTTGAAAACATGGTGGATATGATTATTGCAGCGAGCAGGGAAAAAAGACCATTGATGAAAAGGAAACGAGACGAAATCGACAGAAGAAAAGAAAAAACAGGAGGAGCGAAACACGTCGAACTTCCTGCCGCAAAAAAGCCGAAAGAGCTAGTGGTGATAAGCGGAAAAGGGGGGACAGGAAAAACTAGCCTCGTTGCCTGCTTTGCTGCACTGGCCAGGAGAACGGTCATTTCCGATTGTGACGTCGATGCAGCTGATCTTCATCTGATTTTAGATCCTCAAATCAAAGAGAGAGGGGATTTTAGCGGGGGAGTCGTCGCAGAGATTATACAAAATAAGTGTACTTCATGCGGAATGTGTAAACAAAAATGCCGGTTTTCAGCTATTATTGAGGAAAAAACTCCCCAGGGATCCCGGTTTTTTATCGATCCTTTAGCATGTGAAGGATGTGGCGTTTGCTATCTTGTGTGTGAAGATGACGCTGTCAAAGTTGAAGATGCTGTCAATGGAGAATGGTATATTTCCGAGACGAGGTTCGGTCCCATGAGCCACGCCAAGTTGGGCATAGCAGAGGAAAACTCGGGAAAATTAGTGACTTTGGTCAGGAAAAATCAAGATAGACTCGCTCAGGATGCGGAAATCGGCGAGGCCATTATTGATGGCTCCCCAGGCACGGGCTGTCCCGTCATCGCCTCCTTGACCGGAGCGGACTATGCGCTTGCCGTCACAGAACCGACTGTCTCGGGCATTCACGATCTGGATCGAATTTTAAAGGTCACACAACATTTTGGGATACCCTCGGGGATCGTTGTGAATAAGCACGATCTGAACTTAGAGATGACGGATAAGATAAAGCAACTGGCTAAGGATTACAATGCCGAATTCATAGGGATGATTCCCTATGACAATGAAGTGACCGATGCGCAAATGGAGGCGCTTTCTTTGGTTGAGTATACACAGTCCTCCACCACAGAGGTGATAAAGAATATATGGGAACGTGTTAAACAGTTTATTTTGTAATGAATGAGCACAGTCAGTTCCTTAAGTTTGAAAACATCATGCCGGCTGTGCAGGAATAACAGATTGGGCGCCAGCCTTCTTGACAAGGTTTTGAAGCCCAAATATAATAAAGTCTGGAGATTCGGGGGCGAACTGGATTCGACGGAGACAATTGAGACTGAGGTCGCATGTCGAGGCTCCATCTACCTCGTTAAAAAGGTGGAAACAAAGTAAGTGCAGAACCACTTCAAGTTGCTGCCTAATCTTTAGGCATGCCGTTTCTCTTGCGCCCTCCTGCAGTGCTTGAGAAGCGCCGACGCGCAGGATAGCGATCCGGGCCCGTCCTGAGCCCGGTAAGCGAACTCCATTCAGGGCTGGTTTCATGGTATCTTTCCTTTTCAGAAGCCGTGGAATGAGAAAAACGAAAAGGATAAGCATGTAGATGCCAACGTTGAATGTCTTCGGACGCGGGTTCGATTCCCGCCGCCTCCATTAAAAGTTTGGAACAAAAACATTGTCGAAAAGCTCCAAAAGAAACCTGATATCTGCGTTCTTTGTCCTTATTTTAGGGGTTTTACTCTCTTCCCAATCTCTCACCACTCTTAAAGTCTCGGTTCGGGATTACGAGAGCTACGGACGAGTGATCATCGAATCTGCCGCACCTCTCAGCTACTATGTCGAACAGCACACCTCTCTTTTCTTAGTCAAATTTAGGGCCGAGGGCAATTTTACGATCAGCCGAGAGTTCTTCAAGAGCAAATATGTCAAATCCCTGGGATGGGCTAAGGGGATGGATTATTATCTGCTGACCATTAACGCCACGGATTCCGACTACCATTTCGAATCCTTCACCCTCACCAATCCTCACAGGATCGTTATCGATATCCATTCTCCCGAACCGCCCAAACAAGAATTGCCCCCACCCCCGCCTGAAAAGCCAAAGAGAAAACCAGAACCCAAGGCCGAGCGAGTAGAAGCGGGTGATCCTGTCGGGCAGAGACGTGAGAGAGAACAGGCAGAAGACGAAAGGCCTCCTGTTCCCTCGACACCGCCTTCAGTTTCACAGGGTTTAAGAACGATTGTCATCGATCCGGGCCATGGAGGTTTAGAGGCGGGTTCGGAAGGCAAGTTCGGGACTTTAGAGAAAAACATCACTCTTCCCGTCAGTCAAAAATTGAAAGCTCTCATCGAGAAGAATTTGGCCTACCGTGTCGTCTTGACGAGGGATAAAGATGTGGATGTCTCACTCGAGAACAGAGCGGCTATCGCTAATAACAACAGGGCCGTGCTTTTTATTAGCGTACACGTCAACGGATTTCCCCGCTCCAGCGCGCGCGGTTCAGAAACTTACTTTCTCAGTTTGAACGCAACGGACGAAGAGGCGAGGCGGCTGGCTTACATGGAAAACAACTCGTCCCAGATCGAATCCAGGATCTCGAGCGAAGACGAGGACGACATCATGATGATCCTGTGGGACATGGCCCAATCGGCTTTTATCAAGCAGAGCAGCGAGCTCGCCGAGAACATTCAACGTGAGCTGAACTCGCTTTTAGGCACTCGAAATCGCGGCATAAAGCAGGCTCCGTTTAAAGTTCTTACGGGCGTCGCCTGCCCTGCAGTTCTAGTGGAGATCGCCTTCATCTCCAACCCCTCTGAGGAAAGAAAGCTAAAGACCGATGATTTCCAGAATAATGTGGCACGCGCCATTTATCGAGGAGTTGACAACTTTCTTAAAAATTACCAAGGCGAATGAATTTTCATCATGGAAGCCAAAAAGATAGCTACACTGGGCGCTCTTGTCGTTGTGCTGCTCGTTCTGGCGATCGTTTTTTTTCGGAGCGGAGGCGAAGAAAAAATCAGACATTATCTCGATGAACCTCCTCAAGAGTCGGACAACATCTCTGAAGAGCCCCTCCAAAAAAGGTCGATCACCCTTTACTTTATATCAGAGGACGACAATTACCTGCATCCGGAAAAGAGAGAAATTATCGAACATCCCTCCATCGTTCACCAGGCAATCCAGACGATCGAAGAACTGCTCAAGGGATCGCAAAACGGCCTCCTTTCTCCTTTGCCCGAAGGAACCGTACTCAGAGAATTTTTTATAACGAAAAGAGGTGTCGCCTTTGTCGATTTTTCGGGCGAGATCAGGGATGCGCATCTTTCTGGCACTTCCGCCGAAATGAGTACTGTTTTTTCTGTGGTCAACACCTTGACCTATAATTTTAAATCCATAAAAAGAGTATTTATCCTGATCGATGGGAGTGAAAAAGAAACCCTGGCAGGCCATATCGACCTGAGCAGGCCTCTTCTGCCTCGTTACGATCTCGTTTCCAATTAATCTGAATTATGCACGGGATGATGCCAATCCCCCCCCACCTCCAACCCACCCCACCCGTTCACAAAGGTTGAGCATTGACCCATGAAGCTGAAGTAAACGACCGCAAGCCGACTCAGCCTAATCCGGGCTACAGCGAAGACTTTGTAGTGAGATCAGTGGGTTAGGTTGGGTCGGGGCCCGAAGGGGAAAATGCCTCTATATACAAATGGCAAATGTTTTAATAATATAGAATAAGAATTTTCAGCGATATCTGAATAACTTCCTGACATCGCTGAACCAATACCTGTAGAGGCATTTTTATGAATAATTGAGATTGATGAAAAAGATGACAAAAGTTGTGGTGGTGGGATTCCCGAATGTAGGTAAATCCACTCTGTTCAACCGACTCTTGAAGACGAAAAAGTCCCTCGTTCATTCTCTTCCCGGAATGACACGGGATCAGGTCGCCGCAGAATGCACACTTAAGGATAAAAGGTTCATTCTCATAGACACAGGGGGATTCTTCGACTCAAAAAAAGACCCTCTTTCCGCGCAGGTGAAAGAAAAAGCCTGGGAGGCTTCGAGGGATGCGGACATCCTTCTTTTTATGCTGGATGGAAAGAGAGGTCTTCTTCCAGCGGAAGAGGACCTTTATTTTGCCATAAAGAAACTGGATAAACCCGTTTGTGTTGTTGTTAACAAAATCGATTCGCCCTCCGAGGAAGAGAAGATCGGAGATTTTTATAGGCTAGGGGAGGGACGCGTTTTTCCGGTTTCCGCTGAACACAAAAGGAACATGGAATACCTGGAAGAAGGCCTGTACGACCTTCTCCCCGATTCCACTCAGAGGGAGAATGAGACCGAAGCCCTGAAAATAGCGATTATCGGCCGTATTAATGTGGGAAAGTCTTCCATCGTCAACCGTCTTTGCGGGCACGAAAAACTCATCGTGAGCGAAATCCCGGGAACAACAAGAGACAGCACGGATACCCTCATCTTTCGAAACAAAAAAGCCTTTCGTCTGGTTGATATGGCTGGTATCCGCAGGTTGAGCCGTACACGAGACAAAAGGGAAAAAGCGGGCATTATAAAAGCCAAAAAGGATATCAAACGCGCGGATGTGTTGTGTTTAATCTTAGATGCCCAAGAATTTCCCACGCGCCAGGATACGGCCATTGCCCATCTTGCTGAAGAATCGGGGAAGCCCCTCATCCTCGCTTTGAATAAATGGGATCTCGTTGAAAAGGACTCCAAATCTTCCGAAGAATTTAAGGCCAGGGTCTATGACAAATTGGATTTTGTGTCTTATGCCCCGCTGATATTCATATCAGCGCTCACGGGTCAGCGAGTTGTGAAGATACTCGATCTCGCCGATGAAATCTATGCCAATGCAAGCAAGAGGATACCGACATCCCAGTTGAACGACTTTTTGGCTTGGGTTCACACGACACACCCGCCTCTTTCGAGGAAGAAAATGAAGATCAAGATCAAATACATGGTGCAGAAAAAGAGCCTTCCACCCACATTTTTCCTCTTTACCCATTCCAAAAGCCCTCTTGCGCCTGCTTACAGAAAATTCCTGAAACGCCTCATCCGAGATCAGTTCGAACTGGTTGGATCGCCCATCCGCCTCTACCTAAAACGCAACTAATCTGAATTATTCATTAAAGCTTCTGACAAATTTATATCTCGAAATGCCTACATTTTTATTCTCAGAATCTTTTACCCTTCGGGGGAACCGATCTCCCTACAAAGCCTTCGTTGTAGCTCCCTCGCGGTAGTTCACTACAGCTTCAGGAGCCACTGCCTCGCCTTTGCAGCGACCTAGGTCCGTGAATAATTCAGATCGAGTAAACAGAAATAGTGAGGCTATGTTTCTTCTTGACTTTAAAGTGAGTATGATTTATAAAAATATTTTCGGCATTATCACTCTGCCTAAGGATGCGACTCGACGAATAGGAGGTTACGATGTCTCGAAGATGGATGAATATGGCTCTAGTGGTTCTATTGGCGTTATCTGTGATGGCTGTCACAACCAGTTGCGAGAAGGTCAGCTATAACAGGCTAAGAGCGAACTATCATTTCACCAAAGCCAATGCTCATTTTACGGATAATCATTTCAGGGATGCCATCGAGGAATATGAGCTAACTCTGCAGTTCAATCCTGATCTTGTTCAAGCCTATCGGTTTCTGGGCGAGAGCTACAAGAATCTCTATAAACCGGCCGTAGAAACAGAACGCAATAAAGAGATCGAAGCGAAAGCCCTGGAAGCCCTGAGAAAAGCCTACGAGATCGATCCTTTTAACAAAGAGGTCATCTATTCCTTGGGAGATATGTACGACAAGATCAGAGATTTTGATTCAGCTGAACAGCTCTATCTCAAGATTCTTGAGATGGAACCCACTAACATGGGAAATTACTACGTCGTGGCTGAATTTTATAAAAGATATGCTGGCGGGGATGAGGAAGAAGGTGAGGAACAAGTAGGCAAAACGCCGTTCGAGAAAGCCGAAGAGATGTATCTGCGGAGAATCGAAACCGACCCTGAAAATGAACAGGGATATGCCTATATCGCCCAGTTTTATGAAGGAATCACTCCGGTTCCCGAGTTCGATCTGGCGAACGAATACCATGAGAGACGTATCGAGCTCGATCCCGAGAATGCCGCAGCCTGGCTTGCCAAGGGGGTCAACCGTTGGTCAAAAGCTTATCGTATCCCCACTCTTCCCAAAAATGAGAGGATGCAACTCGCCAGAGACAGTGAGGCCGCACTGCTCAAAGCGAGTGAATTGGATCCCACTTATCCCGAACCCTATTCCTGGCTGAGCGTTCTTTACAAGAGTGTGCTCGTGAAGCTCGATCCGAACAGAGCCCAACGCTACAATGAGGACGCAGACAGATATCTTCAGAGGTTCCAAGAGGCAAGAAAAAGGCAGGCCGAAAGAAAGAAGCTGGAACAAGAGCTGGGCAAGATCGGATAGTTTTAGACAATCAAGACTTTTTGTCTGTTTTTAAACTTAAAACATAAACAATCGTTCTGCTGTTCGCCGTTCTCTTTTTGTCCGTTTAGAATCATAGAGAAACGATGTTTATACCTCTAAGAGACGATAATCCGACCGCACGGATCCCCTATGTGACCGTTCTGCTCATTGTGCTGAACGTCCTGGTGTTTTTCTTCCAGATATTCTCTCCGAGCGGGCTGGAGTACTATGTATTGCGTATGGGAGCGATCCCCTACGAGATCACACACTTCACGTCGTTGCCTATTCCCAATGTCCCGCGTCTCCCCCCTCCTCTCACACTGCTCACAGCCATGTTCCTGCACGGAGGCATTTTGCATCTCCTCGGCAATATGCTTTATCTATGGATATTCGGGAACAACATCGAGGATTATCTGGGATCTTTCCGGTTTATCCTTTTTTATCTTCTCTCCGGATTGGGCGCGAGTCTGACACACATTATTTTTAATCCCAACTCCCAGGTTCCCATGATTGGGGCCAGCGGAGCGATCGCTGGCATTCTCGGCGCCTATTTGATCCTGTACCCCCGCGCCAATGTTTTAACCTTAGTTTTTTTGTTTTTTTTCATCCGGATCGTCCCCATCCCTGCTGCCCTTGTCCTTGGCTTTTGGTTCCTCCTTCAGATCCTGAACGTGGGCATGGGGGGTGGAGTGGCCTGGTGGGCCCATATCGGAGGCTTTTTAGTGGGGATTCTCCTCATAAAGGTTTTCTCTGGAAGAGGCCGCCCGTCCAGGCCAATCATACAAAACCCTCGAAATCAAGGTTATTTTCACTGATTCTAAGTTTTAATATGTGGCTTAAACTCTTTATTTTCGGGTACGTAGAGGTTGACAACTCCCCTCAGTTTTAGTATTTTATGCGTTCACTAACCCTCACGAGGAAAAATCTGAGGTTTTGAATAATGAAAACATTTGTACCTAAAAAAGACGAAGTCGAACGAAAATGGTGGTTGATCGACGCCGAGGGAAAAGTCCTTGGGCGCTTGGCTACGGAAATTTCTATCTTGCTCCAGGGAAAGAGGAATCCAGAGTTTGTCAAGTTCATGGACAGCGGTGATTTTGTCATCGTGATCAATGCAGAAAAGATCGTGGTCACAGGAAAGAAACTGGAACAGAAAAAGTATTACTCCCATTCTGGATACCCAGGGGGTATTAAAGAAAAAACTTTGAAAGAACTGCTGGAGAAAAATCCTGAGGACGTTCTGCGCAAGGCTGTCCGAGGGATGATTCCGAAAAACAAACTCGGGCGCGCCATGTTCAAGAAATTAAAAGTCTATACAGGGCCAAATCATCCTCATGAAGCACAAAAGCCACAGGAATATCAGTTCTAGGAGGAATCTTGAGTTTAATACAGTATTATGGCACAGGGAGGCGAAAAAGCTCGGTAGCAAGGGTCTACCTCAGACCCGGTAAAGGGGATATCACTCTGTATGTGAATAAAAGACCCCGTCCATTTACAGAGTTTTTTACTTTGGACAGTCATAAACACACCATAAAACGACCTCTTCATTTGACCGAAACGGCGAGCAAATTCGACATCTTCATCAGGGTCAATGGAGGAGGCCTAAGTGCACAGGCCGAGGCGATTCGGCTCGGGATTGCAAGGGCTTTAGTTGAATTCAACAAAGAGCTGAGGAATACTCTAAAGCAAGCAGGATTGTTGACCCGGGATGCACGGATTAAAGAACGGAAGAAATACGGATTGTTGGGCGCACGTAAGGCACCTCAATACCACAAGAGATAAAGGGAGGACTGGAGTTGGTTTCTGTAACGATGAAAGAACTTTTAGAAGCTGGAGTTCATTTTGGGCACCAAACCAAGAGGTGGAATCCCAAGATGAAAGAGTACATATTCGGCCAGAGGAACGGAATTTACATCATCGACCTGCAAAAGACGATCAAGCTTTTCAAGGATGCGCTCCAGTTCGTAGAGGGAGTTGTCGAGAGTGGCAAAGATGTTCTTATGGTTGGAACAAAGAAACAGGCTCAAGACATCATCAGAGATTATGCCCTGAAATGTGAATCCTGCTATGTCAATCAGCGTTGGCTGGGAGGACTGTTGACCAATTTTGAAGTCATCCGCGGCAGTGTGGAGCGGCTGATCGAAATGGAAGAGATGAAGGCGGATGGACGTTGGGACCTCCTCTCGAAAAAAGAAAAGTCAAAAATGGAAAAGGTCTTTCGAAAGCTCTCCAAAAATTTGGGGGGAATCAAAAATATGCTCGAATTGCCAGGTGTACTCTTTGTGATCGATTCGACAAAAGAGGACATTGCCCTTCTAGAGGCGCTCAAGCTGAAGATTCCTATCGTTGCCGTCGTTGACACGAATGGCGACCCCGAAAATATCGATTACCCTATTCCCGGGAATGATGATGCTGTGAGAGCCATCGAGTTATTCACAGCGAAGATCGCTGAGACCGTTATAGAGGGAAAGAAAAAGAGGCTCGAGAGGGAGCTCCTGGAAGCTAAGACAGAAGAGGAAATGCTCGTCGAAGGAAAGGAGGGCGTTTCTGTTGAAGAAATACCAGCCTTTGAAGAAGCTCTGACGGCTGAAGAGGAGAAACCAGCCGAGGAGCAGGTTGTCTCCCAAGAGGTGAAGCCGGCAGAAGAGGAAAAACCTGCCAAAAAGGAGCCACCGGTCGAAGAGGAAAAGCCTGCAGAGGAAGTCCTTCCGGAGGAATCCGAGAAATCGGAATAAGCAAGGAGTCTGTTATGGAAATTACAGCTGCACTGGTCAAAGAACTGCGTGATCGAACAGGGATTGGAATGATGGAGTGCAAAGCGGCTCTCCAGGAAACAGGCGGAGATATAGAAAAAGCCATCACTGTTTTGAGGAAAAAAGGCTATGCCAGAGCAAAGGATAAGATGGAGCGAGAAGCCAAGGACGGACTCGTCGGTTCCTACATCCATCTCAACGGAAAGATCGGTGTTCTGGTCGAAGTGAATTGCGAATCGGATTTTGTGGCGAGGAATGATGACTTCCAAGAATTAGTCAAAAACATATGCCTTCATATCGCTGCATCGGATCCCACGTACGTTTCTTCAGAAGAGATCCCGGAAGAGGTTTTGGATGGAGAAAGGGAGATCGTCAGAGGGCAATTCAAGGATTCCAACAAACCGCCCGAGATCGTCGATAAGATCGTCGAGGGAAAACTCAAAAAGTTCTATGAAGAAGTCTGTTTGATGGATCAGCCTTATGTGAAAGATGATAAGGTAACAGTCGCAAAGTATGTGGCCTCTTTTATCGCAAAATTCGGGGAAAACATCCAGGTCAGACGATTTGCCCGTTTTGAACTGGGCGAATAAAATAAAAAGACTATGCCTCAAGTCAAGCCTGTTTATAAGCGAATTCTACTAAAACTCTCGGGGGAATCACTCCTAGGGAAGCAGGACTACGGAATCAGTGTGGATACAGCCCGGACTATCGCGCACGAAATCAAAGAGATCCACGATCTCAAAGTCCAGATCGGGGTCATGATTGGCGGGGGCAACATCTTTCGTGGGATCCATGGGACCAAATCCGGAATGGATCGTGCGTCTGCAGACTACATGGGTTTGCTGGCCACCATGATCAACGGAATCGCTCTCCAGGATGCTCTGGAGAAAGAAGGGATCGGAGCGCGTCATATTTCTGCTATCGAGATTAGCGGTGTTGCCGAGCCTTTTGTCAGAAGGAATGCCATGTCTTATCTCGAGAACGGGAATATCCTCATATTCAGTGCCGGAACGGGAAATCCGTATTTTACCACGGATACAGCCGCGGCCCTGCGTGCTCTTGAGATCGGTGCCCAGGTGATCCTCAAGGCGACAAAGGTGGATGGTGTTTATTCGGCCGACCCGCTCGAAAACCAGAAAGCACGGAAATTTGAGTCCATCAAATACATCGATGTTATAAAAAGGGGACTTGGGGTTATGGACACTACCGCCATCTCTTTGTGCAAGGATAATCACGTTCCCATTATCGTTTTTAACCTTTGGAAGAAAGGGAATATGAAGAAGGCTGTGCTGGGGAAAAAAGTCGGAACACGAATCTTTTAACATTAGGAGCAGGGACGATGGTTAGAGAGGTTTTGAGAGAACTGGAAAAAAAGATGAAGGTCTCTGTCGAACACTTCCGGGGAGACCTGGCAAAGTTACGAACAGGACGTGCGAACATCAGCATGTTTGAAGATATCAAGATCGACTACTACGGGGCACTGACGCCCATTAACCAAGTAGCAACCCTTACTGTTCCTGATCCGACCCTGATCCAGATTCAACCATGGGACCCGACCCTTTTAGAAAATATTGACAAAGCCATTCAGGCGGCGGACCTCGGCCTCAATCCCATCAATGACGGAAAAGTCCTGAAGGTGCCGATTCCCCCGCTGGACGAAGAGAGACGAAAGGATATGGCCAAGCATATCAAAGCCATGGTTGAAGAAGAAAAAACAGCTCTACGGATCATGAGAAGAGATTCCAAGGAACAGATCGAACAGCTGGAAAAGGACAAGGAAATCACTGAAGATGATAAGTTTTGGGGGTACGACAAGCTTCAGGAGATCACCGACGGGAATACCAAAAAAATCGAAGACCTTGGACGAGCGAAGGAAAAAGAAATTCTTGAGCTCTAATTCATCTAGGCTGTAGTATCCTCACTCACCTTAACAATGCTGTTTTTTGTGCCGAATTTTGTACGGATGACAGTGCCCCAACCGAGTATGCTCAAGACAAAGTAGAACAGAGAACCGAAGATCGGTATAAATCCGATAAAACTCACCAGGATAAATCCCAGGATGACTGCACCGATGACCGAGGAATTCTTGCTCCCTAAAGCTTTGGATATGCTCTCTCCAAAGAGATGAAAGAGAACGACGCGGCCGAAAATTTTGATAACGATTCCAAGAAAAACAAGGGCGATCAGGATTGGGATTCCGATCAGTATGAGTGAGAGAAACGCTGAAAAGACGACAAGGCCTGTAAAGATGATAATGCTCAAAACGCCTGTTCCGAAAACAGGCCAGAACTGAGTCCTGATCTGAGAGGATGCGTAAACGATCGGGCGGGGAAAAACGGCAGCCAGAAGAACTGCAAGGATGAACCAGATGAAAAGCGTGAACAGTTTGATAATCAGAAGGAGAGGAATCAGCTTCATCCCGAAAACACCGCCCAATCCCTCTTTGAAGAATTCCTGAATGCCTGCAGAGGTCTCCAGATCGAACTGGACCGTATCCCCCCCTATCAAACACCCATACTCTTTATCTATCGTTCCCCCAAGGGAGATGACATCTCCATCGACTTCTGCGGAGGACTTGATGACGATCTCTGCGCCGAAGCCCACGACCGAACCCTGGACTTCACCCTCTACGATGATTTTACCTCCGAATGCCATGGCATTCTCGTGAACGATCCCTTTAATAAGGATCTCTCCTCCCAGGCCTACGACGTTATCCTGAACCTCATCGTACTCGACGACGATATCTTTTTGAAGTATAAATCCCTGTCCGAGCAAGGGAGAGACTCCCCCAAGCATAAAAATAAGAAACAGGGAATACAGGAATTTGTTTTTCATATTTTATCTCCAGTCCAAATTTTCCTCCTCATCATTAAGAGTACGGATAAAGACAAAATTATGGTAAAAACGATGAGGAATATTTGAAATTCGGGGCGGATGAGTGTTGTCAGACTTCCCAATGTCTTGAAAACAAAGCTAAAAAATTGGATAAGTATCCCTAAGATCACGGAAGCGATCTTGAAAAGCTTGACAGTGAACACAGAGAGATTTTTCACGAAAGTCCAGAGGCTGCTGTTCAGTTGAACAAACGTGCCCGAAAAGCTGAGGTCGGATTGAAGGAATATCGCCAGAAATATAAACATCAGCAGAGAAAAGGCCGTGGCCAATCCTGCGAGCCAGAGCCTCACCGGGGATCTGCGGGGGAAGACCTTGGCCATGACCTGTTGGGTGAAATCAACGGGCATATCCAGCGGGGGGAGGCTTTCGACGGCCTGCATCATTTTTTTTCTGTCTTCAAGCAAGATCTTACAGGACTCGCATGCAGTGATATGTTTTTCTATGGACTCCCTTTCTTCGATGGAGAGTTCGTCTTCGAGGTAGAGATAGATCTCGTTGACTGACGGACAGCTCATGGCCTCTCCTCCAGATTCCTGCGGATCAATTCTTTGGCTTGGAACACCTTGTTCTTGATCGTGCCCACGGGTAATCCCTTGATCTCTGCGATCTCTTCATAACTGAACTCGTTTATGTGCCTCCATACGAAAAGCTCTCTGAGAGCAGGAGGGATTTTCTGCATGGCTTTTTCGATCCGTGCTCTTATTTCTGAAAGTTCGAATTTTTCCACGATAGAGAGCTCTTTGGAAGGGATCTGAATGCTCGGGCGGTCGTCTCCGTTGTCCCGGGCTTGATCGAACGAGTAGGCATCGATCTTTTTTTTCCTCCAGTAATCGATTGTGAGGTTCGATGCGATTTTGAACAACCATGTGCTAAATTTGTGCTGAGGCCTGTATGTGTGGAGAGAGGCGTATGTTTTGATGAATACGTCCTGTGTGAAATCAAGGGCCAGCTCCCTTTCTCCGACCATCCGGCCTATGTAGTTTAAAAGGGGCTGTTTGTATCTTTGAACGATCATCTCGAATGCCTCTTTGTCGCCGTCAAGAGTTCTTTTGACTAAGTCTTTGTCATCAAACATGGAGGACTTCCAGCCCTCAAAGCATTATACGGATTTTGAAAAAAATGGTTTTGCTTTGGGACTTTGCTCACACCTCAGATTTAAGAATACTGTAAACACAATCTATTCATTCTCGATGATCTCAACGTCCGGAGGAATCCGAAGTTCAAAGATTCTATCCTGGAGATCGATATTCGTTCGGATCCTGCTGAAACGAAACTCGGTTTTATTGCCCGCCCAATCGAATGAGATCAGTTTTTGAATGAGCCATGTTTTATCGTCGATTTCCAGAAGGAGAAATGTATCTGCGAATTCTTCATCCTTGGGCGTGAGTTTGATCTGAATGATGTTCGTGTTCTCTGTCGGAAATGGATTGAGCTCTACCGAATAACTGTCCGTCAATCCGATTTGGCCGGAAAGGAGTGAGATCACTTCAGAGTTCTGTTCTCCTTGGGAAAGGTTATATTTTATGAGAGTTTTTTCTTCTTTGTTGTAATCCCAAAAAAAATCATCCTTGATGAGGAATATTTTTTCCTCCGGGTCCTGGTATTCCCATTTCATCAAATGGGGTTTTTTAAAGTACAGTTTTCCTTTTTCGTGGAGAGGAGTCGAGACAGTTACAGAAAAGTAGAGCTGCTCGAAGTTTGCTTGGAGGGACTGATAGGACCGGAGCATATTCTCCACCTGCAGTGCAACTTCCTCCGCCGTTTGCGCGAAGCTCAGGGCAGTGAGAACCAGGATACAGAGGAGTTTTTTCATTTTTGAAATTATAACACAGGGCAGTTGCAGGTTGCTATTGGAAATGGGTTTTTGTTATAAGGACACTGTGAATACAGAACTGTTTATTTTTCTGGGTTTCTATTTTATCCTGCTCCTTGTCGTCGGTCTCTTTTTTTCGAGAAAGATCAAGAGCCTTGAGGATTTTTTTCTTGCGTCCCGCAATCTCCCCGCCGTCCTCATACTTCTTACGCTTGCCGGTTCATGGCTGGGTGCGACATCGACCTTGGTGTCTGTGGATGAGGCTTTTGACAAAGGGATCAGTTCCTTCTGGGTGATCGGGATCCCATCCATCGTGACAGTTATCATTTTTGCTCTGTTTCTTACACGACCGATCCGTCGCCTGCCCTTCGTAACACTTCCGGACCTTATGGAGCTCCGCTACAGCCGGACTGTCCGTCATCTGGCTGGTGTGCTGATCGTGTGGTACATGATTCTTCTAGCTGCCTCGCAAATGGTGGCCATGGGGAATTTTCTTAAATCCTTCCTCGGCACATCCTATTTTTATGCCCTTTTACTGGGGACTGCGGTTGTTCTTTGTTATTCTGTTTTTGGGGGATTGTTTTCTGTCGTGATCACAGACGGATTCCAGTTTTTCCTTTTGGTGATCGGTATTTTTGGCCTGCTTTTCTCCTTGATAGGAAAATCCTCATGGAATTCTATATCAGTGGCTGTTCAGGCTGGTGAAGGGAGAGAACCCTTCAACTTTTTCCTGGGATTCGAGAGAAATATCTGGATCGTCCTGTCCTTCACTCTTGCATGGATCATCTCTCCTATCGTATGGCAGCGCATACAAGCGGCTCGTACAGAACATGACGCAAAGATAGGACTATTGGGAGCCGGGGGAATCTTTTTTGTGTTTTTCGGCGTCATCGTTTTGATCGGAATTTTATCTCTTCCTCTGTCCATGCCCGAAGTCCGTACCGATCCTGTCTTATCACTCCTCATCCATTCGCATGCGGGAAAGCTTTTGGGGAGCGTTCTGTTTCTTGCCATTATCGCAGCGATCATGTCTACGATGGACACAGCGATAAACACGGGTGCCCTTTCGTTGACAAGGGATATCTACGAGCAGTTTGTCCCTTCTTCGCGCCAAAAAAATATTGTACTCATGAGCCGCTTGGCAACTGTGTCAGTAGGCGTCCTCGCTTTCCTCATCGCCACAAGATTTCAGAGCATTTTAAAGACACTCGGCCTGGCCTCGGAGGTCATGGCAGAGGGGATGTTTGTTCCGGGTGTTGCCATGATCTTTTTAAGGAAAAAGCTTCCCGCCGCAGGGATATGGAGCCTTGTCCTGGGGAGTGGATATGCCATAGTTGGATTTTTGAATGGAATCGGACTCATCCGGATCGGTTGGCCTGAGTGGCCTTATTCTGTTCCCTATGGAATCGTCCTCTCGCTTTTTGGATTTTCCTTCGGATTTTTGATCGACAGGCATAGAGATAAAATATCGATGAGGAATAAAAATACGTTGAAAACGGAAAGATTAGAGTGATTTAATATAAATATATGTGAAAGAGAATAGCTTTTTTGAAAAATGTGTCGACAATATATTAATTGGAGTATTAATAGATAAAGTTGTCGACAGATTTTATGAATAATTCAGCTTAGTGTAAAGAATGTCAATATTGAAAGAGTTCAAGTGGAAATTCATCGGATTTTTGGGAAAGATGATCCTGGGCCTGTGGACGATGACCGCTCGTTTAACAGTGATCGGGGAGGACCGCTACAAGGAGTTGAGGAGCCAGAAGAAACCTGTGGTTCTTCTTATCTGGCATTCGCGATTGCTCGTCGCTCCTTATCTCTTCAGAAAACGCGGAATCTTAGCTTTGATAAGTCCCAGTGAAGACGGAGAGATTTTGGCGCGTATCGTCGAAGGCTGGGCAAAAGTGCTCAGGGGTTCCAGCTCGCACTCTATCGTTAAAGCCTGGGGTGTTATGAGAAAAGAGCTGGATGAAGGGGGGGAGGTGGTCATCGTGCCGGATGGCCCCAGAGGCCCGAACCGAAAGGTGAAACTCGGGGCCCTCAAGCTATCCCAACAGTCCGCTGCATATATCGTGCCTTTCACTTTTGCCGCAAAACGAAAAAAAACGCTCAACAGCTGGGATAGGTTCATGATTTTTTATCCTTTTACAAAAGTAATAGCCCTTTTTGGCGAGCCCATGCTTGTGGATCCGAAACTCCGCGGGGATGACCTGGAGAGAGAACGCCAATGCGTTGAGCAAATACTTTTAAAGCTGGATGACGAGGCTGCCACCTACCTGAATCATTCATAAAAGTAGCTGACAAACTTATATTAAAAGCCAATATAAGAAGAAAATTAGATATCTTATTGTCAGCTCCTTTTACCTTACAGGCGAACCGATCTCACAACAAAGACTTCATAGTAGCCCCTTCGAGGTAGTTCACTACATCTTCAGGGGCCACTGCCTAGCCTTTGCAGCGACCTTGGATCGTGAATAATTCAGGTTGATATAGGCGCACTTGAGATTATTTTTTAGTTTTAGATTTGTTGGGATTTGTGGTATAAATACTCGCAAAAGGAGATGTCAATGAAGGGAAAAACACTGTTACTGGTTTTTGCACTTTTCTGTTTTTCGAGTATTCTTTTTTCACAGACTGCTGAGGAGCTGATCGCTCAAGCCGATGAACTCTACAATGAGATGAAGGATATGGAGGCCGCACAGAAAGCGCTTGAGCTCTATCGAAAGGCCTTGGGTGCTTCCGAGGACAAATATGAGGCCTACTGGAAAATAGCCAGGATCCACTATTACATTGGTGTGCATACTGAGGAGAAGAAAGAGAAAAGGACGATTTTTTCCCAAGGGATGTATCACGCAGAAAAGGCTGTGAACCTTCAGGGAGAAAAGCCGGATGGCCATTACTGGCATGGGGTTAACAGCGGCAAATATGGCGAAGTCAAAGGCGTGATGAAAAGCCTGTCATTGGTGAAGCCGATCAAAAGATCCATGTTCAAGATCATTGAGATCGACCGCGGATATGAAGACGGCGGTGCGGATAGAGTTTTGGGACGTGTGTTCTTCAAGGTTCCTGGGATTGCGGGCGGCAGTAAGGACAAATCGCTCGAACATCTGGAAAAATCCAAAGAGCTGGGTCCTGAAGATCCGGTCACACGAGTGTATCTGGCAGAAACATACCTTGCTAAGAAGAGGGTGGATGACGCCCGGGCGGAACTTGAGTATGTTCTAAACATGCCAGATGATCCACGATGGGTTGCAGGTGTGACAGAAGCGAAACAAGATGCTCAGGAGCTCCTGAAAGACAAAAAGTTTAGAAAATAACTGTTTCTACCAAGAAACTCAATCTATATAGATTCAGCAGGGAAAAAAATCTCCTTATGTTCTGTTTTAAGGAAATGACTCTGAAAACACCTGAGCTGAGAATATCTCGATCGTGGCTCCCTTTTTCCATTCGTCCTCAGCCAGTCCGGCTTTAAGGCACCCATGGTTGAGGTAAGTTTCGAGGTCCCAATCCCATTCCAAAGGAACCTGAGGTAAAAGGAGGCCCCTGTGAGATCCTTTGGAGAGAATGATCCCATGTTCTCCGACCGTGATCTCTGAAATATCCTTCACTGTCCTGGGGAGCGTCAGGACCGAGATCTCTATCGTTAATCGAGGCAGTTCTTCTATTTTTATCGCGGGAAAACGGAAATCTTGTGTGGCAGCAGCTATAGCACAGTCGATGATGGTCTGAAATAGGGCTTTATGGGGCAGGGGGTAACCGATGCAACCCCTGAGTTCATCATCCACCTTGAGTGTGACAAAGGCTCCTCTTTTTTCGAGGAGCGCAGGGTCATTCGTTTTTTCTTTTAGAGCATTTCCTTTTTCTAAGTAAAAACCGATCGTTCGTCGCGCCAGGTCAAGGAGGTACGTTTGTTGGTCTCTACTAAGGGTGTCTTCCATCCTGTCACCTTTTCCAGGACTTGAGGCGGATAGGGGAAAGATAGAATCGGTCCTCAAAATCTATCTTGAACGATCGAATATCCAGTCCGTTTTCTCCTTGGGATTGGATGTTCAAGTAGAGCTTTCCCTGTGTAAGGGGTGTGAGGATTTTGTTCGCCTTCCGTTCATCAGGACTGAAGGAAAAAAAACCGATCACACGATCGCCGAAGTGTTGACTCATAGAGATGTACTGTTCCTTAGAGGAGAAAAATTCTTTCTGAGTGGGAAAGATTTTTTCGACAAAAAAGCGGTGTCCCCTTATGTGTCCCAAAAGCAGGCCGTCCCGGTCCCCCTTTAGCAAATTCAGAGCTTTGAGGAAGGTTTGGACTTCATCCGACAAGTATACATCCATTTTATACCTGGATTATTCGTAAAAACTGCCGATACTTACCTCCAAAAAACTTTCAATTCTTATTTTTAAGATCGGCATTTTTTACCCTTCGGGCGAACCGATCTCCCTACAAAGCCTTCGTTGTAGCTCACTCGCGGTAGTTGACTACAGCTTTGTGAGCCACTGCCTTACCTTTGCAGCGACCTCAATTCGCGAATAATCCATCTGAAATTTTGATTATTCGTAAAAACTGCCGATACTTACCTCCAAAAAAGGCTTTCACAATAAGATTTAACTTGAATTCATTATATCATAATGATTTAGAAAAGGTTGAAAAGAGAAGCAACGACACCGATCCCTAGCGAGATCAACAGGATTCCCGCAATATTCAGCCAGAAGCCATGCTTCATCATCTGCGGAAGGGGGATCATTCCCGAGCCATATACGATGGCGTTGGGGGGCGTGGCTACGGGGAGCATAAAGGCGAAGCTGCAGCCGATGGCACTTCCTAGGACCGGCTGGAGCGGGCTTATACCGGCAGCATTAGATACGGCGATGATAATAGGGATGATCATGTTGGCAGAGGCTGTGTTGGATGTGAGCTCTGTCATGTAAACGCTTAGGGCTACGGCGAGCAGAGTGATAAGCATTGTGCTCGCTGAGCTTCCACCCAAAGAGATGAAGGCGTTACCGATGGCCTCGGCAAGACCTGATTCGAACATCTGGAATCCTAAGGACAGCCCCCCTCCAAAGAGAAGGAGGGTTCCCCAGTCGATCTTAATGGCCTCTCGAAGAGTGAGCGTAAACTCGCCTCTTTGAAAATCGATCGGCAGAAAGAACAAAAGCCCTGCGCCGATGATGGCAGCGATCGCTTCTGGGAAGTGCTCCTGGAGCCAGAGAAATAGAGGGGCGTTTCGTCCACCGACGAGCGAAACGATTCCCGGGAAAATCCACAGAAAAACAGTCACAGAAAATGCAAAGAGAACATTCTTTTGCGCCCTGGTGAGCTTCCCGTCCCGTTTTTCGATTTTTAATGCGGAGAGATCGACGGGTTTTTCGGATTTGGCATAGTCTTTGATCCTTGATTTCATGTAGAAGAACAGAAAAAGATACATCGGGATAAGAACGAAGAATCCCATGATCATCCACTGGAAAAACGTAACCCGGTAGCTGGCGAGACGTTCCAGCATGCCAATGGCGATCAGGTTGGGAGGGCTCCCGATGGGGGTTCCCACACCGCCTATAGAGGCGGCATATGCCAGTGTTAGAAGGAGGATGACTCCGAACGATGTATTCTTTTTGTCCTTTCCGCTTGAATGGAGCGCATCCATCACTCCAAGGGCGATGGGATACATCATTGCGGTTGTGGCTGTGTTGCTTATCCACATTGAAAGGAAGAGCGAGGTCAAACCCAGCGCAAAAAGGATGCGTGTTTTTTTATGAGCGATGGACTTCATGGACAGCACCGAAAATGCCAGTTTCTGGTCGAGCGCATGTACACACATGGCCCTTGCCAGGACGAAGCTGCCGAGAAAAAGCATGATGATCGGGTTGGCGAAAGGAGCGAAGGCCTCTTTGACTGAAGAAATAGCGAAAACGGTGATGAAGACAGGAATGAGTAGGGCCGTAATGGGAATGGGGATACACTCTGTGACCCACCATATCACAACGAGAAGGAATACCGCTAAGAGCTTGTGAGCCTGGGGATTATCAGAGAGGACAGGTGAGAGATAGGTGACCAAAAAGAGCAGGGGCCCGAGAAAAAAACCTATCCTTTTTCGTGGCTCCATTTAGGTTCGACTTTGATCTTGCTTGTCAAGTTTATTTGCCCAGACCAGCAGGCTGTACCCTCTTTGGAAAAACAACAGCTTGTCCAATTTTGAGCAAAGCCAGACAAAAGGGTAAATAAAACTGTATAACTTAAAGGTTTTTCTTTTGGCCATAAACTCGGCTTCAGTGGTCGGCCGGATCTGTCCATCTCTGAGCGAGGGAGTCTGTTTCTTCACGAAAAGCTTTCTGTAGAGAGCGTTGATTGTGAGTTCTATGAATTCAGAAAAAAACTTGGAAAAGGTCGCTTTTTTATCCACAGAAAATTGGTGATTTCCGAGCATTTCAGTTAGTTTTTTTGTGCTGTAGCCTTCTCTTTTGTGCCCATAGAACTCCAGTTTTAATCCCAGCAAAGGGCGCAGTTTATGAATAAGGAAAAACCGTCCCGTATGAGGAGTCGCCATGACGAGTTTTCCTTCGTTTTTCAGAACACGGTGGATCTCTGCCAGGCATAGATCGTCATCCTCCAGGTGCTCCAGGTAATCCAGACTCACCACCATGTCGTAGGAGCCCTCTTTAAACGGGAGGATTCCCGGCTCTAACTGAATAAGATTTGTCTTCAGAAGATTCTGTGATGTCCGCAGGTTTTCGAAGTCGAGGTCGGCGCTCACCCAATGTCCTCCTTTTTGGCGGAGGAAATAGCTCAGAATCCCCTGAGCACAGCCCAGATCGAGGATGACATGGGAGGGCGCGA
Organism: Candidatus Aminicenantota bacterium; assembly: GCA_050115915.1. Taxonomy (GTDB): domain Bacteria; phylum Acidobacteriota; class Aminicenantia; order Aminicenantales; family Aminicenantaceae; genus WTAW01. Next base: position 13,593 of record JASFPP010000008.1, on the reverse strand, counting down.
TTGCGAGATGTTTATCGATGTACTTCAATTTTTCTTTCTTTTTGAGGGATTTGTCGAAGATCTGGAGCTGCCAGGGTCGGTCTTTCATTATGGGGGATTATATTTTCTTTCGCGTGAAAACACAACACCGGATGTGGGGGCGTCTTGACTATCGAGGGGGTTCAGAATATCATGAACAATCATGAAATACGAAAGCGTTGTCGTAGGAGCCCTGGAGACGAACTGTTACCTCGCTTACTGTCGGGATACACTGCAGTGTGCCGTCATCGATCCGGGGGCAGAGGCAGATAAGATTTTTCGCATTATCCATCAAAAGGGCTTGAAACCCACTCTCCTGATCAACACCCATGGTCATGTGGATCACGTCGGTGCCAATCGGGATATCAAGGATAAATTCGACATTCCCCTCTACATTCACGAGGCAGATCGCCCGATGCTCGAGAGCATCCTCCAATCTGGGCTGGGTTTATTTCTTGGGGCAAAGAAATCCCCTCCCCCCGATGACTTTATGGAAGAAGGGGACGAGCTAACGATCGGTCATACATCCCTCAAGGTAATGCATACACCTGGTCACTCTCCCGGGAGCGTAAGCTTGATGGGCGACGGCTGTCTCTTTTCGGGAGATACCCTTTTTTGCGGAGGCGTCGGCCGCACAGACCTTCCGGGCGGTTCTTGGGAAGAGCTGGAGCGGTCTATAAGGGAAAAAATTTTCACTCTTCCTCCGGATACCCTTGTCCTCACTGGCCATGGCCCCTCGACAACTGTCGATCAGGAAACGAAGTTCAATCCATTCATCCGATGAAAAATCGATCGGCCTCTCCAGAGGAAGTCCGCCAGGCGTTTCTCGAGTATCTTTCTGTTGAGAAAGGCCTGTCGATGAACACAGTCCAATCCTACTCCCGTGACCTCAGTAAACTGTTTCTGTTTTTAGACAAAGAGAAAATCTTCTGGAAAAGCGCGAAGGAGCCGGACCTGGTTCAATTTATCCATCACATGAGCCTTTCAGGCCTTTCCGCACGTTCCTTGGCGCGGCTGATTTCTACCCTGAAGTCTTTTTATAGATTTCTCATCTTGGATGGGATTCTTAAAAAAAATCCCGCGGTCAACCTCACGTCCCCGAAAAGCTGGCTCTCGCTCCCCAAGTTTCTGTCGGTCGCTGAAGTTGAATCTCTTCTCAGTCAGCCCAAAGAAGCCGAGACTCGTGGGATCCGGGATAAGGCCATGCTCGAGCTTCTCTACGCCACGGGCCTCAGAGTGTCGGAGCTTGTATCTTTGCGAATGAGCGACCTGAACCTCGATGATGGTTTCCTCATCTGCAGGGGCAAGGGTGGCAAAGAGAGGATCGTTCCCCTTGGTGGCTCTGCGAAAAATGCCATAAATCGGTATATCGCTGAATCCAGACCCGGTTTTTTACTCAAGAAAAGTGACTTTGTTTTTCTGACTTACCGGGGACAGCCGTTCACGCGGCAGGGATTCTGGAAGGTTCTGAAAAAATATGCCGCAGAGGCGAAGCTCGAGGATAAGATAAGCCCTCATGTCCTGCGCCATTCGTTCGCCACCCATCTTCTGGAGAGGGGCGCGGATCTCCGCTCTGTCCAGCTCATGCTCGGACACAGCCAGATCACAACCACACAGATCTACACACATGTAAGCCGGAAACAGCTCAGGAATCTTTACGAGAAGTATCACCCCCGCGCCTAACCTTTATGTATTATTCATTCTTTGAGGTGTTTGTGGATGGTAATCTCTACATCCACATCATAGGAATGAGTGAGATAAGAAGGATATCCTGTTTCACATCCTGTAGAATGGCGCTTCCACGACCAGTGAAATTTTTTTTTGACGATTTCATCGAGGAGGTCGTTTTTTGTGAAATAGACCTGGTTCGATCCTTTGTAGATGTGCAAGTTATAAGCGATATCTGTCGGGTGGTAAGAGTTTTCCTTGGAGGCGGGGAGGTGCAGGTAATATTGAGGGTTTTGACTTTGTTGGGGAACGAGGAGTCCACGGATGAGGAAATCGAAATGAATGTTGTCCTTCTTTGTCAGGATGTAATTGAAAGCGAATTTGGGTTTTTCACAAAATTTCTTTGTAATTTTTATCCCGGATATACCCGGCTGCTTTTTTTTCTCCTTCGAATCCCATCGGAGGAGCTTTGAGTCTTCGTAATAGAGTATGAAGTCCTCATCATCCTGTTCCATACAGCCTGACCACTCGATGGCATACGTGTATTCACCGGAATAGGACGTTTTCCCCTCGTCAAGGGTGTATGTTCCATTGGATGCCAGATGTATGATGATTTCCCACCATGATTCTTTTTGGAGATGAGCTTTTAGCGTTCCGATGAACCACAGGCTCAAAAAAAGGAACGGCGTTGCAGCTAAAAATGACTTTCTTACCATCTCTTCTTTTATAGAATATATTGCGAATTATTTCCACCCTCAAATTACTCAACTGAGTTCGCTGCATCTTCAGGGGCCACGGCCTTGACCTTTGTGAATGGGTGGGGTGGGTTGGCATCGGACCGTGAATAACTCAGTTTGATTATTATCTTTAGCGTAAGTTTTACGTATGTCTTAAGTGAAGATGGTTTTTATGTTGACAGGATCAGAAAAAACTGCTAAATTAACTTTTCAGTTTATAAACTAAACTCATTAGTATAGTATAAATACTTTCTAGTCTAATTAAGGTGATCCCAAATGAGAGATCTACGCAAGGAAAGAAAACGTCATAGAGAGCAGGAGAATAAACAGTTCATTCTAAAGGCGGCTGAGAATGTGTTTGCCAGGAAGGGTTTTTCTCTGGCAACCATGGATGAGATTGCCGAAGCGGCCCAGTTCTCCAAGGCGACTCTCTACCGCTATTTCAAAAGCAAACAAGAGATTTTCATGGAAGTTATCTTTAGCTCTTTCGATGAAGCCTACAGAAACTCTGTCAAAATAAAGGAGAAAGACCTGAATTCCAGTGAAAAATTACGCGAGCTGATCCGTTATATCCTCGGATACTACCAGAGAAAAAAGAACCTATCGAGGATTTTTATCATGGAACACTCAGCGATGAAAAAAATGTTGAAGATCGATGTGAGAGACCACGGATGGCATTCCGGACATCATCCTGTGGTTCCTCAGGCGATAAAGATAAAAGTGGAAGAGATTTTCAATGTGATGGAGACGATCGTTGAAGAGGGCATCCGGTCGAGAGAATTTCGTGACATGAATCCGAAGGAAGCGTGTTATCTTCTTGGAGCGTTACTCCGCGGATTTCATTTTAAAGGTCCTTTACAGGAAAAAGATATACCACTCAATAAGAGCACTGAGATGATCCATGATTTTGTGCTTCATGGGATCGTAAAGGCTCGGAGATAGAAGAGGAGCATGAACATGCGAAAAACAGGATATATCCTTTTAGGTTTGATCATTCTTTTAGCTCCCGGGCGTCTTTTTTTCGCCCAGGACAAAGTGGTCTTGACTCTCGAGAAGTCGCTAGAACTGGCCCTCACGCAGAATCCCTACCATCTGGCGTCTGAAGAGCGAGTGGATGCCGCCAAGCAACAGGTGAGAGAAGCTGCAGCGGGCTTTCTCCCCTCTCTCAATTCGACGGGACTGGCTACGCTCGATGAGAAGCTCTTCGAGCTCGAGTTCCCATCAATGATTCCGGGACGTCCCCCGGAGAAGGTGAAAGTGGACTTTACCAGGGATTACCAGATCGGCTTGAGTTTATCCATCCCCATTTACACTGGTGGGCGGTTGACAGCAGGCTACAAGAGCGCCAAGTATAACCTCAGATCCACGCAGGAATCTGTGCGCCAATCCGAACATGTGACGGTTTTTAACACAAAGGCTGTATTTTATGGATGCCTGCTCGGCCAGGAATTCATAAGAGTCGCTGAACAGGCTGTAAAGGATGCCGAAGACCTCCACAAGTCCGTGAAAAGCCAGTATGAAGTGGGATTGGCCTCCCAATTCGACCTGCTGCGGTCCGAAGTGAGAGTCGTCAACCTCAAGCCCCAGTTGATCCAGGCAAAAAACAACTTCGAGGTCATGAAGCTCAACTTAAAGACGCTTTTGGGGATGGACCTTTCCACCCCCATCGAGATCCAGGGCAATCTTTCTTACGAACCTATCGAACCGGATATGGAGAAGAGTATCGGATTAGCCATCCAGAACAGACCCGAGATCCTTCAACTGGAGTACCAAAAAAGGATAGCGGAAGAAATGTGGAAAATGGCGAGAGCCGAACGTCTTCCCACGCTGGCCATATCGGGATCTTTCAATTTCTGGGCGGACCGTTTGGCGCTCGCAGGTGACATATGGCAGGATTACTACAACATCAATCTTGTCCTTACAGTGCCGATATTCAACGGATTCGGCCCAGCCGCACGCCAGGCGCAGGCCAAAACAGCCGTCAGAGAGATCGAACTCAACTTGAAAGGCCTGAAGGATGGAGTAAGGTTCGAAGTCAGCCAGGCCATTCTCAAGATCGAAGAGGCCCGGGAATCCTTGCTCTCTCAGGAAAAAAATGTCGAACAGGCTGAAGAGAGCTTGCGAATCGCTAATCTGAATTACAACGAGGGAATGATAACAGTTCTGGATGTCAGCTCTGCACAAACAGCTCTCAATCAGGCCCGGGTCAATTACTCCCAGGCCGTGTATGATTTTTTTGTGGCCGTGGCCGATTTTGAAAGATCCTTGGGTGTTAAAAAAAATGAGATCGATAAAGACATCTTGATGAAGCAAAAACAGGACGCTTCCTGTGGAGGTATCAAATGACAAAGAAAAATTTAATCTATACGGGATTCGCAGTTATCCTTCTTATCTCTCTTTTCTGCTGTAAGCCCCCAGAGCAGGAGGAGACTCAAGAAGAGACTTTTGGTGCAGCACTGGTGACTGTGTTTAAAGTCAGCAAACAAAGAATTTCAGAGAAGCTTGTCTTCACCGGGGTGATCGAGGCCTGGCAGACGATGAATGTCATGCCGGAGATCGGTGGACGGATCGCGAAGATCTACGTCGAAGAGGGGGATAGGGTACAGAGGGGACAGCTCCTGGCCGAGCTGGATACTCGAGCCATGCGCCTTCAAACGGAGCAGGCAGAGGCAGCGGTGGCCGTTGCCCAGGCCAACTACAATGATGCCGCAAAAAATAAGGAACGCATGGAGCGGTTGATCAAGGAGAATGCCGTGTCGGAGCAGCAGTACGAGAAGATCAAGCTGGCTTTCGAATCCGCAGAAGCGCAGCTCAACCAGGCCAAAGCAGCCCTGAACCTGGCGAAGTACAACCTCGATGTTTCCATCATGGAAGCCCCGTTCAGCGGTGTGATAGCTTCGAAGAATGCCGAAGTCGGTGATGTCATCAACCCGATGATGGGCGGTTTTTCGGCAACCAGCGGAGTTGTCACCCTGATGGACTTTTCCCGTGTCAAAATAGAGGTCGATGTCTCCCATCAGGATGTGGTCCGCATCAAAAAAGGACAGCCGGCTTCCATGGCAGTGTCTGCACTTCCCGGACGAACATTTCCCGGGCGTGTATCGGTCGTCAACCTGACCGCAGACCCCACAACTAAAAAATTTCATGTGGAGGTGACTGCAGACAATCCCGATCTCCTCCTCAGGCCAAATACTTTTGGGGAGATCACGATCGAAGTGAGCTCTCATGAGGATGCTCTGGTCGTCCCTCAGAACGCCATCCTGGAAAATAAATACGTGTTTATCGTGAACGAAGATAACACAGTCAGACGGCAAGAGGTGAACATCGGTCTTGAAAATACGGATATGGTCGAGATTCTCAACGGAATCCAATTCGGAGACAGGGTCGTCGTTGAAGGCAGTTATGGTTTAGACGAAGGGGCCAAGATTGAGATTAAAGAGGTGATCCAATGAAGATTCCCGAGTTTTCGGTCAACAGAAAAGTCACAACGGCCATGCTGGCCATGATCCTAGTGGTTCTGGGGTCGCTCGCTTTTACTCGACTCGGACTGGACCTTTTCCCAGACCTGGAGTTTCCCACGGTTTCTGTGATCACGATCTACAGCGGTGCATCTTCAGAGGACATCGAGAACACGGTCACGAGGCCACTCGAGCAGGTCATCAACACGATCAACCGTGTAAAAAAGGTGAATTCGATCACATCCGAGGGGTATTCGGTCATCATGGTGGAATTCGAATGGGGGACGAACCTCGACTTTGCCGCACAGGACATCAGAGACCAGATCGGACTTTATGAGAGCTATCTTCCCGATGAGGTGAGCGATCCTCTCGTCCTAAAATTCAGTTTTGCCATGTGGCCCATTCTTTTCGGCGGCATCACGGCCGACCGGCCCACTGTCGAGTTGAAGGAAATGATCGAGGACGAGGTGGCACCGAGGTTGGAACGCATCGATGGCGTCGCCTCTGTGCAGGTCTTCTCTACCGACGTAAGGGAGATTCTTGTCGATATCAACAGGGGAGCCCTCGAGTCACGGAATCTGTCTCTGGATCAGGTGTTGCTCGCCCTCCGAATGGAGAACCTGAATCTGCCCGCCGGTCATGTGGTCGAAAGGCATGAGGACATCCTGGTGAGGACCAAGGGAGAGTACGAGAGTATCGACGATATCAGGAATACTGTAGTCGGCGCGACCCAGAGAGGACAACCCATTTACTTGAATGATGTGGCGGACGTGAGAGATGGACTGAAAGAAACCCGGTATGTTTCGCGGATCCAGAGAGAGAAAGGAGTTATCTACATGGTCAGCAAGCGGTCGGGAGCCAACACGGTCATCACCGCTGAGGCCGTAAAGGAAGAATTGGCGAGAATTCTGGAAACGCTCCCTCCGGACGTTCAGTTTTTTCCCTTCATGGACCAGTCGGACATGATCCAGCAGGTTATCCGCCGGACGGGTAACAATGCCCTTATCGGAGGGATCCTGGCGATCTTTTTTATCTTTGTATTTTTGCGGAACTGGAGACCGACACTGACCATCGGCTTAGCGATCCCCCTCTCTATCATAACGACCTTTATCGCCTTGTATGCAGCAGGCTATACACTCAACCTTTTGACTTTGGGAGGACTGGCCCTGGGTGTCGGGATGCTCGTGGACAACGCTGTCGTGGTCATCGAGAATATTTACCGACACATCGAAGAGGGAAAGGAAAAGAACGAAGCAGCCAAAAGGGGCGCATCCGAGGTGGGAATGGCGATCACGGCCTCGACCCTCACGACCATCGCCGTATTTTTTCCCATGATCTTTGCCCAGGGGATGACAGGGAAGCTCACACGCGGCCTGGCCCTGGCCATCGCCTTTTCCTTATTTGCCTCGCTTTTTGTGGCCTTGACCATCGTTCCCCTAGTGGCGTCGTTACTGTTCAAGGCGAATGATAGGCCGGGCGAAAAAAGTTATAAAAAAAGAACACACCAATTCGTTAAGGCCCGTGATTTCTACAGGAAAACACTCCATAAAGCACTCAAGAAACGAAAACTCGTTCTCTCGGGCGTTTTGGGATTTTTCTTGCTCTCTTTTGTTTTGATGCCCTTCTTGGGGACCGAATTCATGCCTGCCATGGACCGGGATATGCTCATTCTCAAGGTGAAAATGCCGGTCGGGACTTCACTCGAAGAAACGAACCGGGTGGTGACTATGGCTGAGGAATTATTGGATGCCCAGCCTGAGGTCAATGTTATCTCGGCCCAGGTGGGTTCGGCAGCGGAGGAGGATCCTCAGGATGCAGCGAGCGGGTTCTCGAATTCCGGCACACATGAAGGAATTCTCTGGGTGGGCCTTATCAAACAGACAGAGAGAGATCTCTCTGACCTCGAGATCATGGAGCAGATCCGCGGCAGGCTCCCAAGGCTCAAGAACGTCAGGTTCGAGGCTCTAGATATGGGCCAGATGATGTCCGGCGGCTCCCAGTTTCCCGTGGAAATCAAGATCTTCGGAAAGGACCTCAATTTCTTGAAGAGTATCGCCGATGATTTGGTCGACAGGATCGATGACGTGGAAGGCCTCAGGGATGTGACGCATTCCATGTCGGAGGGAAAGCCGGAGTACCACATCCGCATCGACCGCGAGAAAGCTTCGCGACTGGGATTGATGGTCAACCAAGTGGCAAACACCGTGCAGACAGCGTCGTTGGGAAAAATCGCGACACGTTACAGAGAGGGAAATGAAGAGGTCGACATCAGAGTCCGTTTCGACAAGAGGTATAGAGATACTCTCGAAGATATCAAAGATATTCCTGTCGTCACACCGAGCAATTCCACGATCCGGTTAGACCAGGTCGCAACGATCACGCGTGGCGAGGGTCCGATCCAGATCACCCGTGAGAACCAGGCCCGTCAGATTACGGTCTCGGCGAACATCGCTGGAAGAGACCTGGGCAGTGTCGTGCGCGATATTAAAACAAGGATCGTGGGGATCGAGAAAGGGCTTCCCTCTGGATACTTCATCGAATTCGGCGGTCAGTATGCCGATATGCAGGAAACGTTCGTGATCATGGCTGGAGCATTCCTTCTCGCCACGCTTCTGGTGTACATGATCATGGCCTCACAGTTCGAATCCTTCAAGCACCCCTTCGTCATCATGTTCACCATCCCTCTCGCTTTGATCGGCGTGGTCGTTGCCCTGCTGGTCACAGGAAGACCTGTCAGCCTTCCGATTCTCATCGGATTTATCATGCTCGGCGGGATCGCTGTGAACAACGGGATCGTGATGGTGGATTATATCAACCAGTTGAAACGAAGAGGCATAGAGAAGAAGGAAGCCATCCTGCAGGCGTCGTCTGTCAGACTCAGGCCTGTTCTGATCACAGCCCTGACCACGATCCTTGGGATGTTGCCCATGGCCCTCGATACATCCCAGGGCTCGGAGATGAGGGCCCCCATGGCGATCACTGTTATCGGAGGACTTGTGGCGACGACATTACTCACGCTCTACGTGATCCCCATCATCTACAGCCTCTTTGACCGCGTCTCCTTCAAAACACCAAAGCTGTAAAATAGGGGTCAGGCACCCTTTTCCAGGGGTAGAGAAAAAGTGGACCTGGCACCTATTTTATGGAGATCGTTCCTCAACCGGCTGTATTGGGGAATGTTCTCTACATTAGAAAAAGATTGAAGAGAAAGTCTTTAAGTTTTATACCTTAAGATCGCTCCGATATTTCCGTATTTCCGCAGACCGGAAGGGGGATTGATGTGTTTGACAAGAGTCCCCTTTTCCAGAGCAGCTTCGACCGCCTCGTCGATAATATCCACGACTTTTTCCGTTTTGCGCTGGCAGGAGGTGCATCGGAGTTGGTCCTCATACAGAAGATTGCACTTTGGACAGATCCGACCCGGCTTCGAAAAATGGCGGGTTACGAGCAGCATCTGAGCTTCTCCTCTGTTGAGTTTTCGCAGGGTGTTTTTGATTCCCGAGACCGCAAGACCGCCCTTTTCGATCTCTGATATGAACCGGCGCACGATGTCTTCCTTTTCCTGTTTTTTCAGTTTTTGCTTCAGATCGAGGGATTCTTTGAGCACCCGTGTTGGAGAATCGCTGGGCTTTGCCTTGATCCTCCCTTTCAGCCTTTTTTTAATGTAGGGATGCAAGAGAGGCTCCAGTTCCGATGCGTATTCATCAGAGCATCCAAGGAAGAGCCAGACAAATTTATTTTTGTTATAGAGGTCGAATGTAATCTTGGCCGCTTCTGTGAAATAGTTGCGGAGCAACGATGCGATATGCCGTTCGATCCGCTTTGATTCATATCCTTCCCAGCCCCCCTCTCTCACTTTGCTGGGCACATCTCCTTTCAGGCTTTTAAGGAGCGAGATCTCGCCCATGTAGATGTCGTACCATTTGGCCTCTTTCCGATCTAAAATGAGCGCACACGTCTGGTGATACTCCCCAATAAAGGCCGAGAGAGGACGCACATAGGGATTTTGATCGAAGACGATCGTGTTTTTCGGCGAGTTCACGAGGTTGAATTCCTGCCAGAAATTTTTTTTCGAGCAGGAAAAAATGGCAAGTCCTGCATAGTTGTACGCATTCAAGTTTCTTACACAGAACTTTTGGATACTCTCCAAATCTTGAGCGAGAGACTCTTTGTTTTCCTTACTCACGCTCATTTGTTCAAGAAACGTTTTATTCCTGTTGATAAGGTTTTTCAAGGAGAGTTGGATTTCCTTTTTTGTCAGTCGGTTTTTGCTCGTGTCGAGATAAAACGATGTTGTTAACAAGCTGTTGCTCTTGAATTTAGCCAGATTTTCGATCTGTTCCCGACTCAATAATTTCATAGGCTCTTCCCTCCGATGTGTATTTTAGTGGGTGTAAATAGATTTTTAGGACGGTTCCCTTTTTTTTTATCTTTATAAATACTCTAGTTTGCATAAAGATTGGGGAATAAAAATGGAAGAATTCGAACAAATGAGGATTTTATCACTCGATTTTTATAAGATAAGAACTGAACTCTTATTTGTCAAGCGAACCGATGGGGATATCTTGTGTGTTCATGTTCCCGTACCGGACGCAAATGTTACGCCACATCTAAGTTGTCGCAAAACGGAACTTTACCTTTTTTAAGTATGCGATTATAATAGCAATTCGCCCGAATGTGTTGAGTTCTCTTGCGTGCGGAAGTGGCGGAATTGGTAGACGCGTAAGCCTCAGGAGTTTATGGTCCTTAAAGGCCGTGTGGGTTCGAGTCCCACCTTCCGCACCACCCATCACCTGAATAATTCGCAAAAGTTGCCGGAAATAGAGATACAAAGATTTTCGAAGGCAACTACCGCCGGATTTTATAAATAATTCAGGACGAAGAAGGAGACAGATGCCCTCTCCTAAGGACATTCTTCTCATCAATCCATGGATATTCGATTTCACCGCGTATGATTTCTGGATGCGCCCTCTGGGATTACTCTATCTTGGCGCCCTGCTTGGAGAGCACACAAAGGGCCGTCTTCACTTTATCGACTGTATGGATCGGTACCACCCCGGATTGCCAAAAAAGACAAAAACCAAGCGGGATGGACGAGGGCCTTTTTTCAAGGAGGAGGTGGAAAAACCTTCTCCAATCCGCGAAATTCCGCGAAAATTCTCTCGATACGGCATTCCCTTACCACTCTTTTTAGATAAGCTCGATCAAATTCCTCCGCCCGATATGGTGCTTCTGACCTGTATGATGACCTATTGGTATCCGGGAGCGCAGCTGGTCGTCGAATTCATCCGCCAAAAATTCGGTCGTGTCCCGATTGTTTTGGGCGGAATTTATGCCACGCTTTTACCCGCACATGCCAAAGAAGCCACAGACGTGGATTTTGTACTCGAAGGTCCAGGCGAAAGAAATCTTCTTCCTCTGATGCGGGACGTCCTCGGGGCAAACTTTTGCCCGGACCTCCATTTCGAGAAGCTCGACACTATTCCCTGGCCCGCTTTCGATCTTCTCTCTGACCGGAAGACACTGCCTATTCTAACATCACGGGGATGTCCTTACGACTGTTCTTACTGTGCAAGCTCTCTTCTGTTTAAAGGATTCCACCAGGAATCCCCGGAGAGGATTGTGGCGTATATAGAGAACCTTCATCGAATCCACCAAACGGAAAACATCGCTTTTTATGATGATGCTCTTCTCCTCAATAAAACGAAACACATCATCCCGATCCTGGAACAAATTATCCGAAAGGCCATCCCCGTCGCCTTTCACACACCGAATGGATTACATCTCGCCGAAATAGATGCCGATTTAGCTACCCTTATGATACGGGCCAATTTCCGATCTCTCTTTCTCAGTCAGGAGTCCTTCGACAAGAAAATACTCGAAGACTCATGCTCTAAGGTATCGTCGATCGACCTTGAAATTGCCCTCAGTCATCTGAAAAATGCCGGTTACAGACCTTCGGCCATCAATGTCTATTTGATGGTCGGTCTTCCAGGTCAGGGGGTGGAGGGCATCCGGGAGAGTATTCGTAAAGTGCAATCCTTGGCCGCAAGGCCACGGCTGGCCTACTTCTCGCCTGTCCCCGGCACCGCGACCTGGGAATACTTGATAACCGAGGGAATCATCCAGAGCGATGTCGACCCCCTTCTCCATAACAAACTCGCTTTTCCATACACTTGGGGAGAAATATATCCCAGCGAGTTTGTAGCGCTCAAAGACCTGGCCAGGAAGGAACCTGAATACTCTCCCGACTAACTTCTCGCAAAAGCCAACCTCAGCTCCGGTTCTCCTTATGTCCTGGCAAAAGGACAAATAAATGTAAAATATTTTTAGAGAGAATAGTCCCAGAAAATGATAAAAACATCCGGTTGCGCTATAATATAGGGTTACTCGTCCTTGTCTGACGGGTCCGCCAGACAAGGAATTGTGTAGCGTTGAAATTTTGCCAGTATGGCATGAATATTGCTGCTGGCTTTTAATGATGAAGTAAACTTTTTTCGCTCAAAAATACTCGTCAAACCGAGGACCAAGAGCAAACAAGGAGTTCGCGAGTGAAAAAGATTTTGATGAGCTCTCTTCTCGTAATAGCAGTTGTTTTAACCCTTTATGGAGATGCCGGCAATTCTAGAGACCTGCCGGAAAGACATAAGAAATGGCTCGAGGAAGAAGTTGTCTACATCATCACGGCTCTGGAGAAAGAAGTCTTTCTCAAGCTGGAATCCGACCGTGAAAGAGATCAATTCATCGAAGCCTTCTGGAGTCAGCGGGACCCAACCCCTGGCAGCCCCGATAACGAGTTCAGGACTGAACACTACCGCAGGATCAATCATGCCAACCATTTTTTTGGACGATCGGCGCCCATAGCGGGTTGGAGAACGGACAGGGGCGAGATATACATTATCCTGGGCGAGCCCAATGATATAACACGATTTACCGGAGAAACGCAGGTCTATAACACAGAGGTCTGGTTCTATCAGGGAATGACAAAATACGGTCTTCCTCCCGGATTTAACTTAGTCTTTTTCCAGGATGGAGGGATAGGAGAATACAGACTCTACAGCCCTTTAGCCGACGGTCCACAGGCCTTGATGACCTCTTACTTTGGCGATCAAGCTGATTATCTTGCAGCCTATCAGCAGCTCCAGGAATTTGAACCCGAACTGGCTGCTGTGTCCTTGTCTCTCATCCCCGGGGAGCGAAGCCTTGCTCTGGATCGGCCTTCCATGAGTTCGGATATTCTGATCCAGCGTGTGTTCACGACGCCTTCCCGCGAAGTCAAAGAGAAATACGCCCAGAAGTTCCTCGACCTCAAAGACATTGTCGAAGTCGAATACTCTGCGAATTATATAGACAATGACGCTGTTATCGAGATTATGAGGGATCCCTCCGGTGTGTATTTTGTTCACTATGCCATCGAACCGGAAAGGCTATCTGTTAATGAATATGAGAACAAGTTTTACACGACCCTAAAGCTCAATGGAACCATCACAGACATGGAGGGAAAGCAGATCCACCAGTTCGAAAAGGACATTAACCTTAACTTCAACCAAGAACAGATGCGGGATATAAGACGTCGGCCTCTCAGCCTGAGAGATTTGTTTCCTCTCATTCCCGGCAGTTACAAGATGTCTGTGCTTGTGAAAAATGTGGTTTCCAAGGAGTTTACCTCCATCGAGCGCGACCTTCTCATTCCCGGAGATCAGGATGAGCTT
>JASFPP010000007.1:0-40909 GCA_050115915.1 Candidatus Aminicenantota bacterium | reverse complement strand
TCTTTGATGACCAGTTGTTTGCCGCAATCAGGGCACACATCCTCAAGAGGGATCCCGCCCTTGGCTCTTATGCCCTCGGCTTTCATCGCTTCATCCAGGTCTTTCTCAAGAAGAGCGTTGTAAGACTTAAGGTACTTCAACATATCGAGCTCCCCTTCGCTGATGCGGTCGAGCTCATCCTCCAACCGGGCCGTGAACTTGAACTCCATAAGATCAGGAAAATTGGTGACCAGATAGTCCGATAGATAAAGACCCAAGTCGGTGGGGATAAACTTCCCTTTCTCCTTGATGACATAATCCCGCCCCTGGATCGTGGCAATGATCGGAGCGTATGTGCTTGGACGGCCGATCCCCCTCGCCTCCAATTCCTTGACCAGACTCCCCTCCGTATACCGGGGAGGGGGCTGAGTGAAATTTTGCTTGGTCTCGAGATCGAGAAGTTTAAGGATCTCTCCGGCCTGGGCTTCGGGAAGGACATCTTCTTCCTTCTTCGGCTTCGGATAAAGAACCAGGTACCCATCGAACTTGATGACCTCACCCTTGGCTTTGAATTGATATTTTCCTGCACGGATATCAAATTCTGTCTCATCGATTTTCGCCGAGCTCATCCGCGAGGCAAGAAAACGCCTCCAGATCATCGAATAGAGATTGAACTCATCGTCTTTAAGATAGGGCTTCACCCGCTCGGGATCACAATCAAAGGAGGTGGGGCGAATAGCCTCATGCGCATCCTGGGCCTTTTTTTTATTTTTATAGATCCTGTCCTTGGAGGGTAAATATTCCTTGGAATAATGAGATGCGATATACTCCCGCGAGAACCGGAGCGCATCATCGGAAACCCGGACTGAATCCGTTCTCATGTACGTGATCAGACCCACCAGGCCCTTTTCCCCGATCTCCAAGCCCTCATAAAGCCGCTGCGCGACAGACATGGTTTTTTTAACCGGATAACGCAGAAGACGAAAACTGTCCTGCTGGAGAGTGCTCGTAATGTAAGGAGGGGGAGGAGTCTTTTTTTTCTCCCTGGTCTCGACACCGTCGAGCACAAACGGCAACTTCTGGATCTCCGTCCGGATTCTCTCTGCCTCCGATCCATCCTTGATTTTAACTTTTTTATCTTCGATCTTTGCCAGATGCGCACGGAAAGGAGGAGGATTTTGCGCTTCCAGATGTGCTGTTATCGTCCAGAACTCTTCAGGAACGAAGTCCTTGATCTCTTTCTCTCTCTCACAGATTAAACGCAGGGCGATGGACTGCACCCTCCCCGCACTGAGACCTCTTCCAATCTTTTTCCACAAAAGAGGGCTTATGCGATACCCGACTAGCCGGTCGAGGATCCGTCGGGTCTGCTGCGCTTTGATTTTATCTCGATCGAGTTCTCCCACATTCGCGAAGGCCTCGTTAACCCCTTTTTCCGTGATCTCATGGAACAGGACACGATAGATGTTCTCTACGGCATCTTCGAGGAGAACGGAGAGATGCCAGCAGATCGCTTCCCCCTCTCTGTCCGGATCGGCGGCAAGGTAGACCGCCTCCGATTTCTCCGCCATTTTCTGTAGTTCGCGCACCAAGTCTTCTCTCTCGGGAATGATCCTGTATTCGGGCGTAAAATCATGGTCCACATCCACACCCAGTTTCGACTTCGGGAGGTCCCGAACATGTCCCATGGAAGCACTGACGAGATAGTCCGGACCGAGATACCGGTTCACTGTCTTCGCTTTCGCGGGTGATTCAACGATCACCAATCGTTTTGCCATCATATCATCCTTTGAAAATTTTTCCCCGAGTGCTGTTTGATATATCCTTTGAGCTCCAGTTGGAGTGAAAGGGACAAAATCTCCGAGACAGAGAACTCCGTCTGCTCGACAAGCGCGTCGACCGGCGTGAACTCATCGGTCTTCAACAGTGCCAACACTTTCTGTTCATCGGCATTCACGGAGGGAAGAGTTTGAGTTGTCTTTACGCCGGCCCGAGCGAGGAGATGATCTTTTGTCGGCGAAGGCAATTCCTCAGCCACATCTTCCCACCCTTCCACAAGTTTAGCGCCTGTCTTCACCAGCCAGTTGGTCCCGCTACTAAGATCTGAAGTTGTGTTTCCGGGAACAGCCATCACTTCTCTATTTTGCTCCAGGGCCAACCGGGCTGTTATGAGAGAGCCGCTGTGTTTTGTCGCCTCAACGACAACCACGGCCAGCGATAATCCGCTGATGATCCGGTTCCTCATCGGAAAATGATATCCAAGCGGAGAAGACTCGAGCGGGAATTCCGTCGTCACAGCGCCTGTCTCCATAATTTTCTCAAAAAGCTTCCGATTCTCCTTGGGATAGATCACATCCAATCCGGAGCCCAAGACGGCTACGGTCTTTCCACCACGAAGGGCACCCCAATGGGCTATGGAATCTATCCCCCGAGCCAAACCGCTCACGATGACCATTCCTCGGGAAGCAAGGTCAAAAGCGAGTTTCTCGGCAACAGCTCTTCCATAAGGAGTGGGCCTTCGTGCGCCTACGATAGAAACCGAAGGCACTCCCAGCGTTTCGATTTTCCCTGCACAATAGAGGACGCAGGGAGGGTCAAAAGTTTCTCGTAAGAACGCTGGATAATCCCGGTCCTCGAACGTGAGTATAGTATATTTTTTCCTATGAAGCTTTTCAATGTCCTTTTCCGCCCGCTCCAAAGTGCCGGGAGAGACCAACCGAACCGCCACCTCTTCATCGAGACCGAAAGCCTCGAGATCTGAGGCAGAAGCACAAAAGAGGTCTTGAATATTGGAATAGCGGGCAAGGATCTTTTTGATCTCTTTGAGCTTTGTGCCCAGAACGATGTTGAGAGCGACCCAATACTTGAGATTATCTGCCAACTTAGCTTTTACAGTGAGAAGGAGGGATCGCAAAAATCGGGATGGGACTGTAGGAAATGACTTTTTCTGTCGTGCTTCCCAAAAAGAACCGTTCCAGCTTGCTCTGCGCACACGTGGAGATGACAATCATATCTATCCTGTTCGTATCAGCATAATCAACGATGCCCACGGGGGCATCTATGGCACGGGTGACCTCCTCGGTAATTTCGATGTCTTCTTTTTCCCTGCGTTTGCGCTGCCTCAGTTTTTTAAGCACAGATTCCAGCATCTCGTCGAGAACACGGGGAGGAAACTCATAGTCATGGAGCTCCAGGATATGGAGGAGAGTGATGTCGGCATCGAATCCTTTGGCGAGTTTCCATGCATAGTCCCTTTCGATCTCCTCTTGTTCGGAAAAGTCTGTGGGGACGAGAATCTTCTTGAACCGGGGTTTCCCGCCTTTCTTTTTCGTTACGAGGATGGGGATCGTAGAGTGCCGCAAAACCTGATTGGCCACGTTGCCGATAAACAACCGTTCGATCGCGGAGAGACCCTTCCTTCCGATCACGATGAGATCTGCTTCAAGGCCCTCGGCAGTCTCAACGATAACTTTCGATGCATTGCCGTCCTTTATGAGATATTCAAATGTCACACCTTTGGCCTTCTGGAAAGATTCAAACCGTTCTACCGCCGCATTCCTCATGTGTTCCGCTCTCTTCTTCAGTTCGTCGATAACGACGATCGCCGACTGGTAATGTTCTGGAGAAAACCCGGGAATGACGTGGAGCCCTATGATCTCAGCCCCAAAGGTTTTGGCAAAAATGTCGGCGTACGTGAAAGCTTCATACGCCTCATCAGAAAAATCGGTCGCCCAAAGGATTTTATTGATGAAGTTCGTCATGTGTCTCTCCTTCCCTGTTCGGTATTCTTCGGAACGCTATTTTAACAGGAAAAAACGGGGGAGGCTACTTTTTTGCAAAAAAAGTCATGCCTCCTTTCCGCTTTATAACAAACGATTGAATGGGCCGAAATTTCTCACTCTGAAACCTGCCCGGACTAGCGGTTCAAAAGGATAGAGCTGGAGGTGAAGAAAACACCGGCTACCGCGCCCGTCATCAAACAGGCAAGTGTCGCCGCCAGCAGCGCACGGAAACCCAGGCGGGAGAGGTCTTTCATCCTCTGCGGAGCGAGAGCTCCGATCCCGCCGATAAATATCGCGAGCGATGCCACATGGGCAAATCCACAGAGGGCATAGGAAGCGATGATCGCGGAGCGGGGATGCTGGAGCACATCCTGGGCGAGAAGTTGGGAGAGATCTTTGTAGGAGGCTAATTCTGTGGCCACGGTGCGCTCGCCGATGATCTTGGCGACCTCGAAGGCATCCGCAGGCGGAACTCCCAGGACCAGAGTGAACGGATAAGCGATATAGCCGAGAATGGCTCTGAAAGACCATTCCATGTTCCAGCCGAACCAGCCATTGAGATGCCCGCCGAACCACCCCAAGATCACATCCAAGAGAGCGAGAATCCCCAGAAAGGCGATCAAGAGAGTGACGATCCCGAAGAGATACTTTAATCCGGTGTTAGCCCCATTTATGACCGCCATGATCAGGTTGTCCTCTCTCTCATAATGGGGCTTGACGTCCAGGCCCAGCGTTTTGGGCTTTCCTGTTTCGGGAAAGAGGAGCTTGGCCATGACCACTGCGGCTGGGGCAGATAGAACCGAGGCCGAAACAAGATGCCCTGCGATCGTGGGCATTTGGCCCTGAAGAAAAAACACATAGAGCGCCAACACTGTGGACGCAATGGTGCCCATACCCGCGGCTAAAACAGTTGTCAGCTCGGACCTTGTCATATCCTTCAGATGGGGTTGAACGACCAGGGCGGATTCCACGCCGACAAAGATATTGCTCGATGCACAGAGAGATTCCGCTCCGCTGATGCGCATCAGCCCCGTGAAGACACGCGCAAAACCTCTGATGACCAAAGGCATGATCTTCAGATAATAAAGCGCAGAAACCAAGGCTGCGAAGAATATCACCGTCGGAAGACCTTGGAAAGCCAGGATATAACCTAAAGATGTCTCTCCATCGGCGTTCGTTGCTCCCGGGGGGAGGGCCAAACGCCCGAACACGAATTTTGTCCCTTCTGTAGCGCTGTTGAGGATCGTGACAACGATGTCGTTGACGAAGAGGAAGAATTTACTGCCGATAGGCAGCACAAAAATAAAAAACGCGAAGAAAAGCTGCAAGCTTATCCCCCAGATGACAACGCGCCAGTTGACGACTTTCCGGTTGTTCGAGCAGAGCAATGCGAATCCCGCTATGACAAAGATCCCCACAAAGCTGACAAGATTATAAAGTTCCATCCTCTCTATATCCCACCCTCATTTTACATGTTTTCCCGAATTTTTTTAAGGATAATCACGATACTTGTCAGCTCCCTTACGAAGGGAACCACGCATTGACAGAGGATGGAAGCGACGGGAGCGAAAACCTCCGTCAACGCTCGAGCTCTCAATCGTACTGGATAGTGACGAGTTTATCCCGGGAGCGGTGCCCTCGAGCGATCTTTACCCTAGAGACAGGAACATCCCAATTCCTGGCGACAAGCCTGCGCACCTCTTCGTTCGCTTCTCCCTTCGACGGTGCGGATCTCACATGGATCTTGTAAGAATTCTCATCGAGCTTTGTGATCTCCTGTTTGCGTGACTTGGGATGGACTCTAACGCTCAAACATATTGTTTTTTTTGTTTCCATGCTTAAATGCGCGTTTACGGCCGATCGAGCGATCCTGATTCCTGAATTTCAGAAAGTATAGGTCTGATGTGTGTACTGCATGAGGATCTGCTTGGCATAGAGCGCAAGAGAGCTCACGAGAAAATTATCGATAAAAACGATAATCAGGATCACGATCACCGGGCTGATATCGAGTCCTCCCATTTTGTATGGAGGCACATACTTGCGTATGGGTTTGAGCACAGGCTCGGTCAGATGATACAGGATCACGGTGACCTGATAGAGGGAGGGAACCCTGATCCAGGACAGGATCACACGAAACAGGATGATAAACATATAGATTCGAAGAATGACATGGAGAGTGTTCGCTGCGGCCAGAAGAAAATTCGCGAAAAGAATCATTTCAGATGAAATCTCCGGAGGGACTCCGTCGACCTGGAGTGTCCCCACAAAATGTCAATGCGTATCGAGGCATGGTTACACAAGCGGGTTTAGTCAAGAATTGTCCTGTATTTATCGAACAGCTCTTTCAGCTGTTCTTTGGATACGCTGTACGCCACAAGATAGAGTGACAGGGTCGATCTCCGCGGATCATTGGACTGCAGCCGGATGAATTCCCGGAGCAGCCCCTTCTTCTTGCGAGCAGGGATCCGGACCTCCACTTTTTTGGCATCTCCTGCAGCGACTTTCAACGGAGGGGAGAGCTCCTTTCCCTTAATGAAGAACAGGGCATCTTTATGAAAAGGCGTGACAGTGAGCTCCAGCTCTCCCTTGTTCCTCACGTTGAACTCTGTTCGGAGCTCTTCGCCTTCGAGAATCAATCCCAGGTCCGCCGTGTATGTATCGAGCTCTATCTGAGGGCTCGGCGGCACTTCGATCGAAGCAGAGATCATCAATTGTTTTACAGGTTCCGTGGGGTCATTCGATTCCACGTAGATGAATTTATTCTGTGTTCCAAAATAACCCCGTGTATTGAACTTGACCTCAATTTCTCCCTTTTCTCCGGGATTGAGCTCCTTTTTCGAGAGCATTGCCGCCGCACACCCGCATGATGTCCGAACCCTTGCGATTCGAAGAGGCTCATCCCCGATATTCTCGAAATGGAACTTGTGCGTCAGGACCGCACCCTCCTTTTGATTCCCGAAATTCCTTTTCAATTCCTTGAACTGGATCTTCGGCCCCTTGTCCGCATAACTCAGATTCCCGGAAGCTATAAAAAACAAAAGTAGGGCGCAGGCCAAAAACAACTTGGCTGTCGTATTCATTCGTCGCATATCAATCTCCTCGAAAGTCCTATCATATTAACACTTTTTCAAAAACCTGTGCAACCCAATCGTTCATCATGCTCACTGTGTTCGCCGAGGCGATCGAACTCCAAGCCATCTCGGCGAATCAACAGATTTAGTCGCATCAACTACCAAAAAAATTGTACCTGGAAATCCCGCCACTAACTGCACGCAGCAGGCGGCGCAGTTTGCGGGTCTTTACTCTAAGTTATAAAAAGAAGGATAAAAAGGAAAAAACCTAACACAGAGTAAAAAAATCTTTATATCCGCTTTTGGAAGCGGTACAATAAGTTTGATTGAAGTTTAGGTTCGTCAGGTTTGACAAATTCAACGGAATGGAACGATGGGGAGGCGAGCAAATTGAACAACAGCAACATCGTAAGGACCGTTTTAATCCTCAGCTTCATGTGTGTTCTACTCTCACTCTGTGGTCCACGTTCTTGGGCCCAGGAACCTCGAACCCGGTTAAAAGTTGTTTCCGAGATCGCCAACATCAGGCAGAATCCCGATATAGGGAGCGCAATCATCCAGCAACTGCCCCAAGGGACCGTCCTCGAAGCCACTCAAAAACAGGGAGACTGGTATGTCATCCAGTTGAAGCTCGAAGAGGATAAGATTTTATCCGGCTACGTGCACGAAAGTCTGGTCACGGTTATCAGCGGGCCTTCCCCCGAAGAGGTTAAAATCCCCGAGCCGCAGAGAGAGGCGCCCGCCAGAGAAGAGCCTGTTGAAGTCGAAGAGGTGGAGGAGTTGCGGCCGGTCAAGCTCAAGCCCCAACCCCGAGAAGCCCCTCCAGACACCCCGGAGTACTCCAAGTTCCGTATTTCTTTCTCGGGTGGAATGAGTTATGTGCAGGGCGGCGATCTCAACGAAGGCGCCATAGGATTAGGCAATTATTATGCGGTATCCTTAGGTGAATCCCAGAACGGCACAGTTTCTCCCCTGCACACGGGATACACCTTCGAGGGGGAGATGAACATCGCTCTCTCTTCCAAATTTTTTCTCAACATTGGGGGCGCCTATTTCTCAGGCAAAAAAGAAAGCACCGTAGAGTATCCAGAGGGAACATACGTGGAAGTTTACACAACAGGCCCCCAGATCCGTACAATCCCGGCCAGAGTTTCTATAAGCTTCTATCCCGCTCCGGCCTTCTACATCAAATTGGGAGGAGAGTACCACTTTGCCGAATGTTCGTACGTCTACAGGCACGAGGAAGCCAATTTTTGGCAGGAATGGAGGGGCAAGGCCAACGGTCGAGGACCCGGAGTTTTCGGCGGATTGGGGATCGAGGCGAATCCGACCGGGAATGTGAGATTCTTCCTGGAAACACTCGGGCGCTACTCGAAGATTGCGGACTTTAGCGGTACGGATGTCTACAACGATTCCAACGGTTATCAGTCTGAAGAAGACGGCACACTCTATATCTACGAAGGCCACATCACTGTGAGCGAATCCTATCCGTTATTTTTCATCCGGAATAAAAAACCCTCCGAGGCCGGTGTTTCGGATGCAAAAGTGGCCACGATAGACCTTTCGGGATTCGAAGTAAGGATCGGGATCCGGTTCAAATTCTGATCTTTTTTAAAAGCGCCACGTGCTGGGCATGGATCCCTCGAAAAAGGGGGACCACCTCCAAACATTCGAACCCCGCTGCCATCGCCTCGTTATGGAAATCCTGTTTAGAGATCATCTTGATCCGTGTGGGACTCTTCTTCAGCTTTCGCCTGAACCGTCTCTGCAAACGATGGAGGGCATTCACCCTGTAGAAGGAGAGGACGACCCATCCGGAAGTCACGTTGAAGAAATAACCGAGAATGGCTTTCCGCTCTGCCGCATCATGGACATGGTGCCAGAAGCGCATACACAGCAGAACAGGAAAGGTGTCCTTCTTGAAAGGGAGTCTCTGTTTGGCATTCGCAACAACGCCCCAGTTTTTGAGCCGTTCGCTTTCGTGCCCCGAACCTTTCGCTCTTTTCACCATGGGGAACGAGTAGTCGCAGCTGACCAAGCTCAAGTTTCTTTTGTTCAGAAGACCTGAAAACCGCCCGTACCCGCACGGGATATCCAGCGCATTTCCAGATTCGGGGGCCATCCGGTCGAAGAATCTCCCCAGTATGTGCACCTCTCTGCGATGGACAAGCCTCTGGTCGATCCCCCTGTATCTTTTCCTCTCGTACTCCTTGACCTCATCCTCCTTGAACGCGTGTGAAGATGATGGTGTCGCAGACATGTGGTCATTTTTTATTTTGTCTTCGCTCATTATGTGTACGTATCCCTTTAGCTCGCTTTGCCCGTTCCCTTTTCCCCCTTCCTCTCGTCGGCTCCACAAATAATATACTTGGGACTCCCATCGATCCGAAGCCGCTTACCGTTCATGGGTTCATCCTGACCGTCACGCCCGACAATCCGGTTAATCTCGAAAGGGAAGTCGAGCTCTTTAATCGGGCCAGTTGTCCAGCAAACGACACAACTTTCTCCATTCTTCATGAAACTGAACATGTAAGCATCCGGGTGATCGATCTTGCGGACAAATGTACTGCCCCCGAGGATAGACACCATTGTCTTCAGGGCAAAAAACGCCGGCCTCTTCCTCCACTCCCCTCCACGGCTATCGATCAGCCCATATCCAGGGGCAACGAGCTGCCACCAGTAAACCCTCTCCACAAAGCCGCTGGCCAGAGTGAGAATGTGATACCTCACGAGATAATCCGCTTGCTCGTCCTCGCTGACATTGGGCTTGCCGGAGGCTGGAGAGTGTTCCCCCGTGTCCTTTAGCGGCCAGTTGACTTCGGTTATCCACAGGTCTTTGCCTTTTTTTGCGCTCACATCCACTGTCGCCTTGAGAAGAGCGACCTTGGACGCCGTATCCCATCCAAACTGTGTGTTCTCGGGGGGGCCAACCCTGTCCACATAGAGCAGAGAACTCACTTTGTCAAAAGGGATCTCTTTGAGCACGGGCGGGTAAAGATGGAACTCAAAATCAATGACCGCTGGCCCTACGATTTGAACGCCATACTTCTCGGCCAGTTCTGCCGCGGGTCTGGCAAGCTGGAGGTACTCCTTGTAGTTCCACACCCCCCATTTTGTCCTGTTCCATGCATGCCCGATCTCAAAAAAGGCACATTTTCTCCCGAAGCGGACAAAGATTTCTTCGACAAAGTCTTTCCAGCCCAAAGGCTCGAGAACATCATCCCTCCGCTGCAAAAGAGCACCTGTCAATTCCACTCCGCGCTCCTCGAGGAGGTCCACAAACTCTTCGGACACAGAGAGAACGTCTCTCTCCCAGGAGGGGAAGCGGATGAGGCTCTGGGCGATGCCCAGCTCCATCAGACACTCCACAACATCCGCATCTTTCGAAGCCTGTGGAGAAAGCGAAAGACCAAAGGGACGGCCCAGATCGACAGATGCGCCATACATAGTCCGCCGGTATTTCCGGAAAAGCGGCCATCCTCCGGGAAATTTACGGGCATTTTCCGCAATAAGAGAAAAATAGCTGCCCGCATAACGGAAATGATGCCAGAACCTCTGCGACCGAGAGGCCAAGTTATGGGGCTGGTCGGCATACGGATTCCAACGGAATGTCTCACGCATGTTATTGGATCTTTAATCTCCGGGCCAGTTCTCTCAGCCTCAACAACTCTTTGAGACGGATATACCCGGTAAAGGAGGACTTATTCAACCTGTACCACAACCAATGGACTCGTTTCACAGGCGAGCAAGATAGATACTCCTCAAGAAAAAAGCGCTGCAATCCCGGAGGAACCCCTAACCGGATAAGGCTTTTAATCCCCCGGAAAACACCGATCTTTTCCCTCGATCGGATACGGTTTGTATCTAAAAGAAAAAATTGGAACGGCTCCGCCGTCTTTTTGCCCAGGAGCACATTGCCATCCGATAGATCGCGATGGAGGATCCCGCCGGCCACACACCGGGCGAGATGGCGGGCAAGATCCCGGAGGAGTGGAGTCAACTCCTCATGGGGGAGTGTCCGGAAAAGCCCCCGAACCTCCTCGATATCGGGGACGTATTCGCTGATGAAATAACACCTCTCCAATAAAAACGGTGTTCTGCGCTCAAGATACGCTACCGGATAAGGAGTCAGAAAGCCCTTTTCGACCATCGCGAGGCTTCCTCGCCAGGCTTTTTTCGCTTTGGAAGGAAGGACAAGGCTCTTCCATCTGGTCAAGCCCCGTATCCGGAATTCTTTGACGACAAACTCCTTGGTTTGTCCATCCCTCGGAGCTAGAGTGACGACACCGACTCTGTTTCTCGAGTCTTCCAGGATGCGTGCCCCTCCGAGCAATGCGTCACAATCTTTGAGGGCTTCCACCGTTCCCGGCTCGTCATACCCCAAAAGAATACGGCCCTTGAATCCGGGAATATCGAGCGCAATCTCTTTCGACACTGTCATGGCGATTCTTTTGCCAGAATCACGTCCCGTTTTCTGAAAAGCCAGCGCAAACGGAACCGTCCCTATAAATATCATCCCCATCCTTGCCCTGTCAAACTCACTTTTATGTGCGCTGGGGAAACCGAGTGGAATTTCGCTTTCGGAATCACTCATCGGAGGCACCTGTGATGAGGGCGCACAAAGAGGAGCAATGGATTGACGGAGAAACGACAGATAAGATAAGATGGGAGGCAGGAGAAAAAAATGGGCATCGAACAACAGCTTCTGGATATCCTGGCCTGCCCGGTCTGCAAGGGAGATATCAAACTCACTGCGGATGAGAAAGGCCTCAAATGTATGAGTTGCTCCCGTGTCTATCCCATAAGGGAAGACATCCCGGTTATGCTCAGCGATGAGGCGACCATTGAGCCAGAGAGAGAAACGAAAGATTGATCCATCCAGGATTCAGAACATCCTCCTGATCCGGCTCAGGAGGATCGGCGATGTCGTTATGACAACGCCCGCCATCGCCGTTCTCAGGGAGGGCTTCCCCAAAGCAACGATCACCTATGTCATCGACGAGCCCTACAGGGAGCTCGTAGAGGGCCATCCCGACCTGGACGGCGTACTTGTCCTCCCGAAACATCTGAGATTCAAAGAATTCCGGAAAAAGGTCCGTCAGATCCGGGGAGAGGGCTACGATGTGGCCGTCGATTTCCACGGGGGGCCACGAGCCTCGCTCCTGACATTCTTTTCCGGAGCCCGGCTCAAAATCGGATACAGAATAAAATACAAAAGCCTGGTCTATGACATAAGGATTCCTAGAGAACCCGCAGAGGGGTACTTTCACAGCGTAGAAAATCATGTCAACCTGGTCAAGGTTTTGGGTATCAATCCTCCCTCAATCCCCGGGTTGTCGTTGCCGCCGCCGACACAATCCGAAGCGGCAAAGATCCGGCATTTCATCGAAGACGCCTCGCTCGAAAACACAAAGATCGTCACCCTCCACATAAGCGCGGGGAATGCCTTTCGTGATTGGGGCGCCGAGAGGCTGGTGCGGTTGATCACACATCTCTCCCGGATCCCCCGAGTGAAAGTCGTCCTCATCGGTTCAGGCAAAGACACTCAAACGGAAGCAAAAATAAAAAAGTCGTGCGCAGCACCCTTCCTCTCCATGGTGAACCAGCTCAATCTCCGTGAGCTCAGGGAGCTCGTATCGCTTGCGTCGCTCTATGTCGGTCCAGACAGCGGCCCCATGCATATCGCCGCAGCCACCCCCACACCGATCGTCGCCTATTTCGGGCCCACACTCCCCGCTCATTTCGGGCCGTGGAAAGCACAGGCCACACTGCTCGAGAAAGACTATGACTGCAGGCCCTGCCGCCAACGTCAGTGTATCCATGAAGACTTCCGCTGCCTTCGGACGATTTCCCCTGAGGAGGTCTATGACGCCTGCCTCCCCTACCTCAATTCCGATGCCTGAAATCCCCAATCCGTTATGTCACGAATACCCAATCACGTATTAAGGTGAGCAGATTATATGGTGGAGAAAACCGTGAGAAGGCCTTGACGGGCATGGTGCATCTCTCAGATAGAGATGTGAGGAAAGCCCCCATGTCCGAGTGGAGTTTCCTCGCTGGGAAAACTGAACGGAATTTCGTTTTCGAACCCTATAATCTGATCATTTCTTATCTCGCCAGCACGGATTTGGAATTGAGTTTTTCGGACGGGTGTTATATCATTCTCTCCCGAAGAGACTGGAGAAAGAATGACGAAGAAACTGGAAAGACTACTGCCTCTTTTTATAACTCTCTTTGTCCTTTTCTCTTTGGTGTCGATCTCCCTGAGCCAGATCATGCTTGCCCATGCTTTTGTAGTTCTGGTGATTCTCGTTGCCACTAAGCAGACAAAGCTCCGTTTCCCCGCTTTTTTCTGGAGCGCTATCGCCTATTGTGCCCTCTCCATTCTGTCATCCTTTTTCTCAGTCAACCCAAAAATCAGCTTGATCGACTCCAAAGACCTCCTCCTTTTTCTTATCATTCCCATCGTGTATATGGGATTGCGGCACACGGACGCAATCAAAAGAACAAATCTGGCTCTTCTGGTCTCCGCTTACATCAGTATTATTTATTGTCTGTTTATCTATGTATTCAGAGCGGCTCCTGGAGAAAGAGTGCAGGGTTTTGTGGGACACTACATGACCCAGGCTGGCGTCATGCTCCTGTTCGGTGCCCTTGCCCTCAGCCTGTTCGTTTTTTCGCGGGGGAAAACCAGATTTTTATGGGGTCTGGGGTATCTTCTGGCTGTTCTCATCCTCATTCTCACATCCACAAGGAGTGCCTGGATAGGGATGATCATCGCCACATCGGTTGTCCTCTTTGTCTACAAACCCAAAACTCTGATCATCGTTCCTCTGGCCACTGCACTCATATTGCTCCTCAGTCCCAGGGAGGTGAAGAATAGAGCCTTGAGCATATTCAGCACACGCAGCTATTCAAACGCCCAGAGACTAGAGTATATCAAAGCGGGAATAAAGATCATCAAGGAGTACCCTCTTTTCGGGACGGGTCCGAACACCGTGGAGATGGAGTTCCAAAATCCAAAATACAGCCTCTCTGCGGAGGCTAAACAGAATGTTCATCTTCACAACAACATCCTTCAGATCGCGGCAGAGCGAGGGATCCCCACTCTCCTGGCCTGGTTCGTGTTGATGGTCTGGATCTTTATATCTCTTGTCAAGCTTGTCCCGAACAAGGATCCGTCGATTTTCCCACTAACCATCGCGGCGATCGCTGCGTTTCTTGCCCATTTCGCAGCAGGATTTTTCGAGTATAACTTCGCCGATGCAGAGGTTGCTGCCCTTTTCTTCTACATGATCACCATCCCCTTTGCCCAAGCGCGCAGCTCTGGAGGCAGAGAATCTCCAGTGATCGAAAACAGCCAATGAAAAAGAAAAAGATCCGCACGATTTTGCTGGCTTCACTATTGGCCTATCTCCTCTGGCTGGGATTTCAGCTCGTAACCTTCGAATCCTACACCACAGCTCCGATAAGGGACTCGTCTTATGAAGTCACCGGTGTTTTTCACATCCATTCCACATTTTCCGACGGGAGGAGATCCATCGAAGAGATCGCTGGATATGCATCCGCGCAGTCTCTGGATTTTGCCGTTATCACCGATCACGGAAGCCCCAATCATGAATCTCTCCGGAGCGAAGGGTGGACAAAGGGCGTTCTCGTTCTGTGCGGATCTGAACTCTCAGAAAACAGAGGCCACCTTGTCGCCGTAGGCTTTAAGATCCCTTCTTCGTCCTTTTCCCACAAAGCTGAAGAGGCGGTTCACCAGATCAACGCCCTGGGAGGTTTTACGGTCATCGCCCATCCCTACTCCAAGGTTCAGTGGAGCTGGGGCCCCGCAGCGGATTACGGCGGTATCGAGATCATAAGCGCAGACAGCATGCTCAGACAAAGTCTCCCGCTGTCCCTCCTCTATATTCCTGCTCTGGCCATCAATCCCAAATTCGCTTTTCTCAAAGTTCTCGAACGTCCCGAGAAAAACCTCCTGAAATGGGATTCGCTCAACGAAAGCCAGCACATTTATGGCTATTACAGCACCGACGCCCATCTTCTCTACAGGGCTCTTTTTGCCGCCTTGCACCTCCATATTCCTCTGTCCAAGCCACTTTCCAGAGAGTTTGAATGTGCAAAAAAACAAGTGCTGCAATCCCTGCGCCGTGGAAACTTTTACAGCGCCGTGGATGGAGCGGCCGGGGCAAGGGGATTCCGGTTTTGGGCGGAACAGGAAGGCAATGTCATTCCAATGGGCAGCGTTGCTCCCGCCGGCTCAAAAACTTCATTTTACGCGACAATGCCCGTAGGGGTGGCCTTTGAAGCGCGGCTCCTGCGCGACGGAGACCCCGTGTTCCAGTCTCAGGATCAAACATGGACCTATGCGGTGAGCGAAAGTGCGGGGACATACCGTGTGGAGGTGTACTTGAGGGAAAAAACCCCGATAAAAAAGGATATTCCCTGGATCCTATCCAACCCGATATTTCTCAAGGAGAGAACCGATGACTAATGTGGACATAAAAAGGATGGCCAACATCGTCAAGAATTTCAACGGCAAAAGAATCCTCGTCCTCGGAGATCTCATGCTCGATAGATACCTCTGGGGGAACGTGGGCCGGATCTCTCCAGAGGCCCCGGTGCCCATCGTTGAGGTTCACAGAGACACATCATGCTTGGGCGGAGCCGGGAACGTCTGTCATAATCTGCAAAGCCTGGACGCGTTCCCCATTCCTGTCGGTGTCGTGGGTGAGGACCAGGCCGGAGATTGGATCAGGAAGAGCGTTACGGACAGCTCGGGTATTCTGGTCGACAAAAAAAGGCCCACAACCATTAAAACGCGCATTATCGCGCATCATCAGCAGGTTGTGAGGGTCGACCAGGAGGAGAAGAAGTCCATATCTCCGGCAATGGAAGATAAGATTCTCCGTTTTATCCAGGCGACCTCATTCGAGGGTATTCTGATCTCAGACTACAACAAGGGCCTGCTCACCAAATCCTTGATGTCGAAGCTGCTGCCCTATACACGCACCAAAAAGATCTCGGTTTTTGTCGACCCGAAGGTCGATAATTTTTTCTCCTTCTCACCGGTAACACTCATCAATCCCAATCACACGGAAGCCGCACAGATCGTTCATCACACCTGCGATACGGACGCACAAGTGGAAAAGGCCGGAGCGAAGATCCTCTCCCGGATCGATTCCAAATACATGATCCTGAAAAGAGGAGAGCGCGGTCTGACAGTTTTTGAAAAAGGGAAAAAGGACATTCATATCCCCACGATCGCTAAAGAAGTGTTCGATGTCACCGGAGCTGGCGATACCGTTATTGCCACAGCCTCCCTGGCGCTGCTCTCGAGCGCTTCGATCCTGGAGGCGGCCATACTCGCCAATGCCGCCGCCGGTGTTGTCGTGGGAAAAATCGGCACCGCCACTGTCAAGCCCGACGAACTTATCCACGCGCTTCATCCCTGAGTGTGATCATCTTTTGTTCTGTTGTCCGTTCAAATCGCAGAAAAAAACGCGTATAATAGTCGTGTTTCTGAATATTGGAGCGAATCACGCTCAAAAAAACGCGTATTTTTCAAACGCGCGCTCAAAACGGAGTTGAGATGTCTTCGGTTTGGAATTCTGGTGCGGAAAAGAGATAGACCATGTGCGGAATAGTCGGAATCCACGGGAACGATTTTGTGTTCAACGATCTCTATCAGGGATTGCTGGCCATCCAGCACAGGGGCCAGGATTCAGCAGGGATCATAACCTATGACGGACGTTTCCACACAAAAAAGGGAAACGGTCTCGTAAGGGACATCTTTACCGAAGATCATTTCAAGCGTTTGAAGGGCAACATCGGGATCGGCCACACCCGCTATCCCACAATCGGCGGTTACGGTGGCGATGAGGCCCAGCCATTCCTCGTTAATTCTCCGTACGGGATCATGATGGCCCACAACGGGAACGTCATCAATTATAAAGAGATCCGGAAGCTTCTGTTTAACAAATACAAACGCCTCCTCAATTCCGAAAACGATGTGGAGGCCATCCTCAATATTTTTGCACAGGAGCTTGAAGAGCAAAACATCAAAAACCTGAAGCCCCAACACATCTTCAAGGCTGTCGAGAAGGTTTATGAAAAAGTCCGGGGTAGCTATTCCGTCGTGGCCTATATTGCAGAGCACGGTATCGTGGCCTTCCGCGATCCCTACGGGATCAAACCTCTGGTTTATGGGAGCCGTGACGATGGAGCCGTGCCCTCTTATGCGGTCGCCTCTGAAAGCGTCAGCCTGAATATCATGAACTTCGGGAACATCCATAATGTCGAGGCCGGCGAAGCCCTTTACATCGATCAGGATAGGAATATCCACACAAAAAAACTCGTGTATTGCCCCCACTCGCCTTGTCTGTTCGAATGGGTATATTTTGCCCGTCCCGATTCCTTTATCGACAATGTCAATGTCTACGACTGCCGTGTCCATTTGGGCAATTTCCTTGCAAAAAAGATCAAGACGATGAACCTGGACATTGACGTGGTTGTTCCTGTTCCGGACTCGGCAAGGGATGCGGCTGTTGAGATTGCGCGGGTTCTCGGGCTGCGTTACAGGGAGGCTCTCGTCAAGAACCGCTACATCGGGCGCACATTTATCATGCCCAGCGACGAGTCCAGAAGATCCTCTGTCCGGCAGAAACTCAATCCCATAGTCTCCGAATTAAAGGGGAAGAACGTGCTTCTCGTCGACGACAGCATCGTGAGGGGAAACACCTCGCGTGCCATTATCGAGCTGGTGCGCGAATGCGGAGCGAAGAAAGTTTATTTTGCGGCCTATTCTCCTCCTCTGCGCCATCCTTGTGTCTATGGGATCGATATGCAGACCAAGACCGAGTTCATCGCAAGGAATGCAAATGTCGAGCAAATTGCCAAGAAACTGAAAGCGGACAAGGTCATTTACCAATCATTAGAGGACCTGGAAAAAGCGGTGTCTCTGGGGAATAAAAAACTTCACAATTTTTGCGGAGCCTGTTTCAGCGGCGTCTACCCCACCGGAGATGTCACACCCAAACTCCTCGAGGAGATCGAATCGGAACGGAAAATCATCAAAGACAACCAACTGGAACTCGACATCTAAAACAAGAATTCAGATAAGCCGGGATCGATTGTCGTTCAGAAGGTCTAACAATGTCTGTTCCATGGAGATCTCTGGCTCCCAAGACGCCGCACTGCGAATTTTCTGGTTGTCTCCCACAAGAAGAGGGATGTCGGTCTTTCTCATTTTTTGAGGGTCCACACGCACTTCGACCACCGCAGAAGTGAAGGACAGAAGTTTATTGAGCACATCCTTGAGAGCGATTGCATGACCCGAACAGATATTATAGACTTCGCCCTTCTGGCCCTTTTCGATAAGACACACGTAAGCCCGCACCACATCTCTCACATCCAAAAAATCTCTCCGGATCTCGATGTTCCCTACCGAAAGAACCGGTTCCCGGTCCCCCTTTTCGATTGCAGCGATCTGGAAGGCCCAATCCGGACAGACAAAATCCGTGCTCTGTCCCGGGCCGGTGTGGGGAAAAGGCCTGGCCAGAACGATATCGAGTCCTTCGATCCGCGTATAATATCCGGCCAGCAACTCTCCGGATATCTTGGTGAAGGCATAGGGGTTGACAGGTTTTATCTCATCACCCTCGGAAAGCGCCTTATCGATGGGAGTCAACACGCCATAGACGTCTGAGGAGCTAACATAAAGGATCCTCGACCGGGGAGAATATTGTCTAACGGCTTCAAAAAGATTGTGCGTGCCGGCGAGGTTTATATCGAATGTCTCTTTGCGCCTATCCCAGGACCGTCTCACACTGGATACGGCAGCGAGATGGAACACCCAATCGGGACGGATCTCCCCAACAAGAGCGGATAGCGCTGTGGCATCTCTGATGTCCAAATAGGTAATCTTATCCGCTGCCGTCCGGTCGCAATCTTCGGGTCTTTCGGGAAAGCAGGTCCCATAAACGGCATGGCCGAGAGTGCTGAGCTGAGGGCAGAGATAGGAACCGACAAAACCCGTGGCGCCCGTTACGAACACCTTGAGTTTCAAATCGTCACTCTCCAATAATCGAGAAGGTCTTCGAGGGACTGCTTAAACGGGATGCGGGGTTCCCAACCCGTCAACGCATGGAACTTGGAACAGTCTGATTCGAGGATGGGAACATCCGAGGGGCGCAATCTCTCCGGATCGACCTCGACTTTGACATCGGTATCGCTCATGGCGATGAGCATATCCAAGATCTCCTTCATAGAACGGGCTTTCCCCGAACCGATGTTATAGACCTCCCCCAATTCTCCCTTTTCCAGACTCAACCAGTAGGCACGGACCGTGTCCCGCACATCGGTGAAATCTCTCTTAGCATCCAGATTCCCGACGGAGATCACGGGTTCTCTTTTTCGCTTTTCGATCTCGACGATCTGTTTGGCGAAGTTGGAGCAGATAAACACATCCCCACGGCGCGGACCCGTGTGGTTAAAACCCCGTGTGCGCACAGCCTTCAATCCATAACTCTGGAAGTATTGGTAGGCCAGGAGGTCCTGAGCGACCTTACTGACCGCATAGGGGCTGAGCGGGCGCAGAGGATTGGTCTCCTTCATCGGGAGCTCATCCGAACGGACAAAACCGTATTCCTCGCTCGAACCTGCCACCTGTATTTTTAGATCAAGGTCGAGCGAAAGGATCGCTTCGAACAGATTGATCTGACCGATCGCATTCGTGGCAAAGGTCTCGGAGGGGCATCTCCAGGACGTCGGAACAAAACTCTGAGCAGCCAGATGGAAGATCCGGTCAGGCTTAATCTCTCGAAGACTCTTTTTCAAGGAGACAATGTCTTTGAGATCGCCTTCATAAAAATTCACTTTGTCCTGAATGTGGGCCACATTCTCCATACGGCTTCGCCAGCGCACCAATCCGAACACCTCCACATCAGGATACTCCGCCAAGATATAATCCGCGAGATGACTTCCTGCAAATCCTGTAATGCCTGTGATTAATACTCTCATCGAACCTCCTTGTTCCCAGTCAATTTTTCCGCACGCGATTCTGTGTCTTACCCAAACGCCCCCCGACTGTATCCGGAGGACACAGGTCGAACAGACAGTCCATGCCCGCGGACCGGATATTATTTTCGCTTCAGGTAGTAAGCCTCATAAAAACTCCGGAATTCCTCGCTCTTTGCTTTGATTTTTCTCCACCAGTCAGGATGTTCTTCATACCAACGTACGGTTTCCTCCAATGCGTTTTCGAACTTCTTTTCCGGCCTCCACCCGATTTGGTGGATTTTCCGGCAATCCAGCGCATAGCGCAAGTCGTGTCCTTTTCGGTCGGGGACATATTGGATCAGATCTTTCGGCTTCCCCAAAATCTCCAGTATGCGCTCAGCCACTTGAATATTCGTCACTTCGTCATTGGCACCGATGTTGTAGACGTCTCCCAACCGTCCTCGCTCTATGAGGGTATCAATGGCCCTGCAATTATCTTCCACAAAGAGCCAATCACGCACATTCAGCCCTTTTCCATAGAGAGGGAGGGGCCTGTCTTCGATGGCGTTAGTTGTGAATAGAGGGATAAATTTCTCAGGATACTGGTAGGGACCATAATTATTACTCGGCCGGCAAATGATAATCGGAAGACCGTAAGTTTTTGTGTACGCGTAGGCCAGGCGGTCTCCTCCGGCCTTGCTGGCCGAATACGGTGAGGTGGGGTTGAGAGGATCGCCCTCCTTGAAAAATCCTTTGGCCCGGCTCCCGTAGACCTCATCTGTGGATACATGTATAAAAAATTCGACGGGAGCCTCCCGGCAGGCCTCAAAAAGCACAAAACTGCCGAGCACATCCGTTTTGACGAATTCCCCTGCGTCCAGGATGGAACGGTCCACATGTGTTTCAGCCGCCATGTGCACAACACCATCGACCCCAGCGAGGACTTCCCGTACGATCTCCCGGTCGCAGATATCCCCTTGGATGAATTTGTACCTGGGATCGTTTTCGATCTGCTTGAGGTTATCCAGGTTCCCCGCATAGGTTAGTTTATCCAGGTTGACAATCTGGCAATCCGGGTATTTCTTGAGCCAGTAATGGATAAAATTGCTGCCGATAAAACCGGCGCCCCCCGTAACCAGAAGGGTTTTCCCGGATACTGTCCGTTCCTCAACCATCCCGTCTTCTCCAGTCATAGGGGATATCGTTTGTGTGGGGATCCAGGCGAAACTCGTCGGGATCCTTACGGTTATACACCTCGGTGGGGACATTGATGACAATGGCTTCATCCGAACTCACACACATCCATCCATGGTAAACTCCCGCAGGCAGCTGCACAAGGAGAGGATTGTGTGTTCCCAGGTAGAACTCATTGACTTCCTTGTATGTGGGCGATTCCTCTCTGGGATCGTACAGGGCCAGCTTGATCATTCCCTGCACACACGCAACGTTGTCTTTTTGCTTTTTATGCAAGTGCCACGCTTTGACGACACCAGGATACGTCGTCGTCATGTACACCTGTCCGAACGCTTCAAAAAGATCGTCATCGGCCCGGAGGATCTCCATGAGCCGGCCTCTTTGGTCTGGAATCACTCTGAGTTGTTTGATTTTTACTCCCTCTATCATCTCAAACTCCCTTACACTATTTTCTTTGATATTATTTGATTCCGATCTCGCTTTTATCGCCCACCATAAAGCGATAGACGGATGGTTTAGGGGGGCCTTTGTATATCTTCGTCTCCCGGCCGATCAAGCTTTCATCGATCCGGCTCCCGATATCACAGATCTCGCTCCCCTCAAGCACGATGCTGTTTTCGACCTCGGTCCGCACTATGCGGCAATCCTTCTGGATGGATGTGAACGGGCCTACATACGCATGGGATATCTCGGTTTGTGTGCCTATGATTGCAGGCCCTCGAATGATGCTGTTTTCGACACGAACGCCTTCCTCGATAATGACCTCTCCACTGACCTTGGAGGTCTCATCCACCTGACCTTCGAGCCGTCTTGTGATACTCCCAAGGATCAGCCTGTTGGCATCGAGTATATCTTCGAGTTTCCCCGTGTCCTTCCACCATCCCGAGACCAGATGGGGATGGACCACACGCCCGTGCTCGATCAGGTACTGGATGGCATCCGTGATTTCGAGTTCATTCCTCCAGGACGGTTTTATGGCCTTCACGGCCTCAAAGATATGGGAATCGAACATGTAAACACCAACAAGGGCCAGGTTGCTCGCCGGCTTCTTGGGTTTTTCGACCAGCCTTTTGACGCGTTCACCCTCGAGCTCGGCGACACCGAACATCTGAGGGTTGGGGACCTCTGTGAGAAGGATGAGCGAGTTGGGCTTTTTTTCCTCGAACTCTTCGACCAATGATTTGATGCCACTCTTGAGGATGTTGTCACCAAGATACATCACAAAGGGCTCATCAGCCATAAAATCCTCGGCAATTTTTACAGCATGAGCCAATCCCAGGGGAGCTTCTTGCTCGATATAGGTTATCTTTATTCCCCAGAAAGAACCGTCTCCGACAGCGGCCTTGATCTCGTCTCTGGTGTCGCCCACAACGATGCCGATCTCTCTGATCCCGGCCTCCTGGAGGGCCTCGATCCCGTAAAACAGGACAGGCTTGTTGGCCACGGGGACCAGCTGCTTAGCCTGCGTGAACGTCAAGGGGCGCAGCCGCGTCCCTTTCCCACCGCTTAAAATCAATCCTTTCATAGGCCACTCCTCGGTTTTTCGGGACCGATGATCTTTTCAGTAATAGGTTTTATCCCTATTTTAATAGGGATTGTTCACCTGTGTTCGTTCGCTATCTGTCAGTCCTCCGAGAAAATCCGTGGTTTTCCCGATATTGCCCAGTCCAATGGAAACGCCGAACTGTGCCTCGGGTTTTTCTCGGAAATAGAATATCTTAACATCCGCCTTAAAATCAATACACTGGTAATGGTAAACCAGCGACAGAGCAGTGTAGAGAAGCTTTCTCTCCTTGATGTTGTAATCCAGCATCCCCAGAGCATCGAGGTTGACCTTGGGAAGCTTAAAACCGGTATAGAAGCTGATCTGATGGCGTTCGCCCCAGGTGTTGTCAAAATACGGGTTTACACTCCTGTACCAGCTGACCCTTAGGAAGAGGCTGTCTTCGGGTGCTCCCAGGTTAGCACCCAAACGGAGACGCGAAAAATTTTTATAATACGGATTAAAGGCCATAGAAAAATCCAAGCTGGATTTGGTCCCTGGATAATACCTCAAATACCCGTTTATATCTGAAAAGGAAGGGATCTCCCCATCGACTTTATACATTTGATTGGGACTTTCCTCAGGATTAAAATAATAAAGCTGGGTCAGCCCCAGAGTAAAAATTTCCCTGGGCATTTTGTTGACTTTTACAAGAAGCCGTGTGGTCAAACCATAGGAGACATAATGAGCGCGTGTGAAAAAGAAGGTCGAGGTGATCACACGGTCGGACTGCTCGATCGGACTTTCGTACCGGTAGGAAAAAGTGGGCTCGATGATGTGCTTGACCTTGGGCTCGTCTTCATCATCCAGAAATATCTTGTTGAACGTGGGTCCGATAAACTCGATGTTGAATGTAAAATTCCGCCTGAGAAGGGGTTCAGCCACGATGGTCTTGGTGTTGGGGGCATAGCTCTGGAAATCATAAGATATATTTGATGCCAAGGAAGAATTGATGACCAGCCAGGGGATCGAGGTGAAGGGAAGGGTGATGACCGGAGAAAAAGAGACGCTCTGGGAGTTCCTCTGGTTCCCGTCTTCATAGTTTTCCCCATAATTTATCCCCTTCCGGCTGGAGTAGGCCCATCCATACTCCCAGGCACTGAAGGATGACCGGAAAGAAAAGTAGAGCGGAGAGATCAGTTTGATCTGCGAGGAGGAAAAGCCCACTTCGGGCAGGCTATACCGAATAATGGAGTTGTCTCTGTCGGTGTAATAGGTTTCGAACCGGGAGGCGCGCACGTTCAGGTTAAAATAAGACCACGCCCTCTGCAAGAACAGTTGTGAGCGGCGGTTGGAGACCACGGCACGCCTGAAATTATTGTCGAACTCCCTGAGAAACTCGTAGGAGCTTTGATAATCCACATCCGCCACGAGGTTGAATGCAAAGGGCAGCGGTTGATTGTGGCTGAAGCGGATGAGGTGGGCGCTGTCGGGCAGCTCCAGCTGGGGATCACTCTTGAATTTGAAGTAGTAGAGGTTAACCTGACCCCCTGTGCCCTCGGAAAACATGTACCTGTACTCGAGACCTCCTCCCAATCCCCGGCTCGAGTAATAGTCCAGGTTGAATGTGGAATCCATGTTCCGCCTCATGGCCCAGAAGAAGGTCTGGGAATAGTTGAATCCTTTGGTTCCGTTGTAGCCTAGCTTGGGCATCAAAAAGCCGGTCGAGCGTTCTCTATCCAGAGGATATCTGATGTAGGGCAAATAGAGGACCGGGATTTTTTTTATCCTGACCACAGAGCTCCACATCTCCACGTAATCGTCTTTTTTGAGATTGGCCCTGGAAAAATAGAAGCGCCAGCGGGGAGTGGGCTGAGTGCATGAGGTGAAGCTTCCCTTGGTCAGGTTGAACATGTTCTTGTCCGTCTTTTCGACCGTATCGGCCTCATAAAAAATATTGGGGGAGGAGCGGCCGAAAACATTGTGAAGCGTTCCCAGTTGCGAATCGATGTTGAACTGGATGTGGTCCACACTGATGACATCCTCTGGCGTCTGGATCACAACGTGGCCTTCAGCGAAGACATCTTTGGTCTCTGTGTCCAATTCGACCTTGTCGGCAAATAGCTTGACCGTCTTGTAGTGGATCTCTACGTTGCCCGTGGCTATGATCCGATTCTCCAACTGCTCCTTGTAATTGGCGATCACTCTTAGAGGCGTTCCTCCGGTTGCAGCCTGCTCAGTCATTCGCTCCTCATTCGAAGTTTGGGAAAGTCCGCTTGTTTGGGTCTGGCCAAGAACAAAAAAACAGAGGCCTGCAAGGAGGACAAAGAAGCCGAGGATCCGGGACATTCGTTTATAGATCATTATGTGCAATGTAACACATCCCTCTCTCTATTAGCAATAAGCTTCCCTCTGTAAATAAGAGGCGGATGCGCCTCCAAGGCTGTGATGTCATTCATGCTGGATGGAGCGATCAAGAGGTCAAACAGGGAGATGAGAAAAACCACACAATGGGTTGGACGGAGAATCGCCTTGACAGGCCCTCCCGTTCGTACGATAATTCCCATGAATTGCTCCTAAAAAACGGGATAAGATAGACGAACGAGGACATCCGGAACGCACGTATCTGCGTAAAATTCTCTGTATTTCATCTTTCTTAACCCATATTATAGACAAAAAAAAGCCACGCATATTTGATCGACCCGTTGAGTCGTTGAATGAGAGAAACCCTGGGATAAAGGGCTATGAAGGAAGACAGAGGACAGAAGATCAACTTTAAAAGGCTGGCGGAACTGAGCTCCTTAGGGCTCATGCTGCCGTCCTCTATCGCTGTGGGGCTTTTTATCGGTTACCAGCTCGACAAACTTCTGGGTACGCGTCCCTGGCTTTTGATCCTCTTTTTTCTCCTCGGAACGGCTTCTGGATTTATGAGCCTCCTCAGGGGCTTAAAAAAATACCTCGATAAAGAAAAGGACATATGACGAATGACAGACCCTGCCAACAAAAACCACACCGGAGACGAGGAGCGGATCCTCAGGAGAATCCCGCGCGAGATCTTGGTGCTATCCTTTGTCGTTTCTTTAGGGGCCTGGATCGCTTTCGATGGAGTGAGTGCACTGCTCGTTTTTGCTGGAGGGATCCTGGCGGCCATAAACTTCATCTGGATGAAACAGGCCATCTCCAGGTTTCTCTACTCCGGAAAAAAGCAGGCCATAAGGTCGGGGATTGCTGTCTACAGCCTTCGGCTTCTATTGATTCTTGGAATCTTTTTTATTATAATTCTCTTCTTTTCTGAGAAAATTTTAGCTTTCGCAGCGGGATTTTCCACGCTCATCGTCGTTTTTCTGGGTGAAGCTATCGCAGGGCTTTCGAAGTTGAAACAATGGAAGAATTAGAGCACAGTTTATTTATCGTCGACCTCTTCAACAAGATCTTCGGCAAACCGCTGGCAACTCTGCTCGGCTGGCTGGGAATTCAAGTCGAGGACCCCTCCCACCTCGTACCCGACTATATCGTCATGTGCCTGATCATTGCATCGGTTCTCATCGTGTTGCTAGGCCTATCTTCCAGAAAATTATCCCTTGTCCCATCCAAGCGTCAGAGCGTCCTCGAACTCCTCATCCAGGCCTTCGAAGGATTGCTCGTCGATACCATAGGCGAAGAGGGGAAAAAATTCTTGCCTCTCATCGCGACCGTGGGGCTCTTCATACTCTCTGCGAACCTCCTCGGGCTCGTTCCCGGGTTCATGTCTCCCACGAGTAAACTCAATGTCACCATAGGCTGTGCGCTCGTTGTCTTTGTGTACTATCACTTCCAGGGCATCAGAGCGCAAGGCCTTTTGAAGTATCTTAAACACTTCGCTGGACCCGTCCCCCTTTTGGCACCGCTCATGGTCCCTATAGAAGTTATCAGCCATTTTTCCCGCCCTGTTTCCCTCTCTATTCGTCTCTTCGGGAACATTTTCGCCGAAGAGGTGCTCATCGTCATCATGGCGTCCATCATTCCCTTTTTCCTGCCGCTCCCCTTTATGGCAATAGCCATATTCACCGCTATCATTCAGTCTTTTGTGTTTGTTCTGCTGGCCTGCATCTATATCGCAGGAGCTGTGGCCCACGAAGAGGAACATTAATATAAGGAGTATTTTAATGAATTCAAAACTCAAGGCGTTCGGCATGCTCGTTTTCTTTTTAATCCTATTTGGCGCACCCCTCCTGGCTCAAGAAACAGCCGTTAGCGAGGAGAGGGCGATGCTCTATAAATGGGCGATCATCGTCGGCGGCGCTGTCATCACTCTGGCCGCTGCAGCGGGTGCGTTCTGTCAGGCGAAAGCCATCAGCAGTGCGTGTGAAGGGATATCCAGAAATCCCGGCGGCGCTCCGACTATCAGGTTCATCCTCATTTTCGGCCTGGTGCTGATCGAGACACTGGTTATATACGCGCTTCTCATCACCATCATGATCGTCAATGTCCAGTGGGGGAACTACCAATAAGATTTTTAAACACCCTATGAGCTGTTGAAGAATTCTGCGTTTGTTCAGGTCATTAAACAAACCTTCATGAGGTTTGCCAGGGACAAGTGCGGGAATTATGCGATCATCATCTCCTACTTTGCCCTCATGTGCTCCATCCCCCTGGTCGCGCTATTTACATTTATCTCGACACGCATTCTCGGAAACTCGGAGATCGCCTTCCGCAGCCTGAATATTTTCAACGATGAGTTCTTCGCCCAGCTCGATCCCGCCTTTTTTGATCGACTCCAATACCTCTCCCAGAACATCTCCAATCTTGGATGGTTCGGCCTGGCAGGGTCTTTCATCGCGGCCAGCTTTTTGTTCTCGAACATGATCACAGCCATAAACTGTATCTTCAAAACCCACCAGCAGAAGTCCTTTTTCTACAGCCGGATCATGGAATACATCCTTCTGTTTGTCATAGGGATCATCCTGCTGATCTCTCTCTCTATCACCGCGGTCTGGACAGCTATCAACAGGATCATCCAGGAAAGCCCTTTCGTTGCCAACAACATCAATCCAGAAGCCATGTCTCTCGTCAACAATTTTTTTCTCCAGTACCTCATACCGTTCATCCTGACATTCCTCTTTTTCTTCTCGCTCTATAAGTTTATCCCCGAGATGAAGGTCTACACAAAAGCGGCCCTCGTGGCAGCCCTTATTGGTGCTTTGCTCTGGGAGATCTTCAAAAGATTGTTCGCTTTCTACGTGGCCCATTTCTCGGCCATCGGCATCGTGCTCTCGAGGCTTCTTGAAGGAACGATAACATCGATCATCTTCTTCCTCCTTTGGCTGAGTTTTTCTTTAGTTATTCTGCTTTGGGGGGCAGAGCTCGCTGCTGTCCTCAATGAGAGGATTCATGAAAAAATGGCCTAACGTCTCCCCCAAATCCACAACCGTGGAAGAGCTGGCCCGGCATCTCAGCTGTCCGTTCGAAGGGGATGGCAACACAAAAATTCTGGGCGTTTCCAGCTTGGAAAAGGCCAAAAAGGGAGACCTCGTATTTTGTGCCGGCCCCAAATACAGGGAGCTGTTGGCAAAAACCGAGGCCTCGGCAGCTATCGTGTCTGTCGAGGAAAAATTCGACAGAATTCCCACGATTCGCTCCGGACAGCCCTATGCCTCTTTCATAAAGGCCTTGGATTTTTTCTTCACGGCCTACCGCCCTCGACCCGGAATCCATCCGCAGGCTGTGGTCTCTCCCTCGGCCACGATCGGGAAGGATGTGTCCATCGGTGCTTTCGTTTTTGTCGACGATGAGGTCGAAATCGGGGAGGGATCCGTCCTCTTCCCCCTGGTTTCTGTATATCCGAGAGTCAAGATCGGAGAGAAAGTGGTGTGCCACTCTTTTGTATCCATCAGAGAGGATTCCCGGATCGGCAACCGCGTCCTCCTCCACAACGGCGTGGTCATCGGA
Source organism: Candidatus Aminicenantota bacterium (assembly GCA_050115915.1). Taxonomy (GTDB): domain Bacteria; phylum Acidobacteriota; class Aminicenantia; order Aminicenantales; family Aminicenantaceae; genus WTAW01. Next base: position 12,470 of record JASFPP010000007.1, on the reverse strand, counting down.
TCTGACGGCTTTGGATTCCAAAAAGCCGAGGATGGAACTCATATCAAGATCCCCCAGAAGGGGATCGTCATCATCGAAGACGACGTAGAGATCGGGGCCAACACAACCGTCGACAGGGCCGCATTGGGCGAAACCGTCATTAAAAGGGGAACGAAGATCGACAACCTCGTTCAGGTCGCCCATAGCGTGGAGATCGGACCGGACAGCATCCTGGCCGCTCAGACAGGAATTGCAGGGAGCTCGAAGGTCGGAAAAAACTTCATCGCGGGCGGTCAAGTGGGGATCCCCGACCACATCACCATCGGGGACGATGTGATTATCGCTGCGAAGTCGGGCATCACAAAAGACCTCCCGTCCGGCTCTTTCGTTTCAGGAAGTCCGCACCTCGACATCAGGGTCTGGCGTAAGGCCTGGGCCGCCATCCCTCAGCTCTATGATCTTTTCAGGGAATTCAGGAAACTCAAGAAACGTGTCGAAGACCTGGAGAACAAACGCGAACAATAATCCTGCGACAGGATTCTATCGGAAGGAACTCATGCCAGAGATTGGAGGTACTCGTCTATGGCGATAGCGGCAGCGACACCCGTTCCCACTGCCGTAGCCACCTGTTCAGGACAGGCATCGGTCACATCTCCAGCAGCGTAGATCCCGGGTTGGGATGTCTCCATCTTTTTCCCCACAACGATCTCTTTCCATTCGTTGAGTGCGCAAAGGTCTTTAACTAACTCTGAATTGGGAACAGTGCCGATGGAGACAAACAGGCCATCCACTTCGAGCTCTGACAGAGTGCCTGTCTTGACATTTTTGACGGTCAGAGACTTCAACGTGGTATCACCCGAGATCTCTTCGATGACCGTATCCCAGACGACCTCGATCTTTGGATTGGCGAGAGTCCTTTTTTGAAGGATCTTCTCGGCCCTGAATTGGTCGCGCCGGTGGATCACTTTAACCTGGCGAGCAAATTTTGTCAGAAAGATCGCTTCTGTAAGCGCCCAGTTCCCGCCTCCCACGACGGCCACGATCTTGTCCCTAAAAAAGAATCCATCGCAGGTGGCGCAATAGGAAACTCCCTTCCCTGTGAATTTTCCTTCCCCTTTGATCCCGAGTCTTCTGAAATTCGCTCCAGTAGCGATGATGACAGCACGCGTAAGGTAGTCATTTTTGTGACCAAGCACTTTCCAAAGCTGGCCCTCTCTCTCGAGCTTTTTGACCGGATCGATGGCGATCTTGGCCCCAAATCGCTCCGCTTGTTTCCGGAAATTCTCCATCAATGCAACAGGAACGACCCCCTCGGGAAAACCGGGGTAGTTCTCGATAAAATCGGTCATGAGGATCTGGCCCCCTGGGGCACCCTTCTCGAGGACAAGAGTGTCCAGCATCGCCCTCCCCGCATAAATGGCCGCGGAGAGACCACCAGGGCCTGCACCCAGTATGATGACGTCGTAAGTCGGACTCATAGGTGTTTGGCGATCGTATCCACGATCTTATCTTGAGGGAGGGCCCCGATAATGGTCTCCACTAGCTCTCCACCCTTAAAAAGAAGGAGCGCCGGGATGCTCATAATTCCGTACTTCGCAGGGACATTCATGTTCTCATCCACATTCATCTTGGCGACTTTCAGCTGGTCCTTATAATTCTGGAAGAGATATTCCACTGTGGGCGCGATCATATGACAGGGACCACACCACACAGCCCAAAAATCCACAAGAACAGGAAGCTCTGCTTTAAGAACTTCCTCTTCAAATGTGTCATCCGTCACGTTCAAAATATCTTCGGACAAATTAACCTCCTCTCTTTTTTTCTACGGATCTCTCATAGAGCCTGACATACCTGCGGGCTGCCCGTTCCCAGGAAAAATCCTCTTTGAGGCCGTTTGCGACAATTCTTTTCCACAGCTCTGGCTTGTTGTAGTATCGCAAGGCTCGCTGAACCGCCGTAACCAACGCCCCCGGACTGTACTCGCTGAACACAAAGCCGTTCCCTCTGAGAGTCTTGGCATCGAACGGCTTCACCGTTTCTCGCAAGCCGCCAGTTGCCCTAACAACAGGGACACTGCCGTACCGGAAGCTGTACAGCTGGTTCAGTCCGCAGGGCTCAAAACGGGAAGGGACCAAAGCCACATCCGCTCCGGCAGCGACCTTGTGCATTAATGCAGGATTCATATCCACTTTCACAGCCAAGCGTCCCGGATTTCGCTTCTGGAAAGATAAGAGCGCCTTTTCATACTGTTCATCCCCAAAACCGAGGACCACAAACCCAAGGTCCATTGTCATCAACTCGGGCATGGCCTCCAGCAAAATATCGAATCCCTTATTGCCGGTCATGTAGGAAACAACGCTGAGAAGCGGCACCCGAGGACCGATGGTCAATCCGAATTCCCGGCAGAGGTCTTGCTTGTTTATACCCTTACCTTCTATGTTGGAGGCAGAATAGTTGCTTTCAAGGTAGGGATCCTTTTCAGGGTCCCAGATCTCATAATCCACCCCGTTCCGGATACTGAAGAAATCGTCCTTTCTCTCCTTGAGCAGTCTCTCGAGACCGAACCCATACTTCTTTGTGCAAATTTCCCGCTTGTAGGAAGCACTGACAGTGTTGATCGCATCGGAAAAAAGGATACCGGCCTTCAGAAAGTTGAATTTTCCGTTTAAAGAGAGCTGAGTGGGGCTGAAGTAATTCCAGTTCAGGCCCGTCAGAGACAGGGTTTCGGGAGGAAATTCCCCTTGATAGGATATGTTATGAAGGGTAAACACAGTCGCCATAGAGGAGAGTCGGCTTTTTTTCGTATACTGAGTCTTTAGAAGCACAGGGATCAGCGCTGTCGGCCAGTTGTTGCAGTGGATAACATCCGCAGAAATTTTTTCCTTGAAAATAAACTCCAGCACCGCCCGATTGAAAAAGACGAAACGTTCGTCATTATCCAGGTACTCGCCCTTCCCTGTTCCATAGATGCTCTCACGCAAAAAATACTTGGCATTATCGATGAAGTAGATATCGTACTTGCCCAGTTCGCTTTTATAGACACGGGCTTTCGCCCTGGCTCCTCCTAGGGAAACGGATATGTCCGAAGCCACGATCTCTTTGGAAACGGATTCGATCTCAGGACGCCTGTACTTGGGCATAAACACCGAGACCTCCAAGCCCAGGTAGGAAAGATATTTGGGAAGAGCGCTCGCCACATCCGCCATCTCTCCAGATTTGGCAAAAGGCGCAACTTCTGCAGAGACATAAATCACCCTCAACTTAGAACTCATGGCCTAGTTATCATAATCTTGACCCTTTTAATTGTCAACAAGAGGCCCTCCCTGTCATTGGATCATTCGATCAAACCGAATTCAAATATGCCAAGAGCCAGGCAAGGGATGAGGGATGCCTTCCTGCGACGAGGCGGGCCGGAGCCATCGAAGGGGGGAGCAAAGCCGAGGACTGGACGAATCTTCCGCACCGGAGGGAAATTTGCTTGCCGATGAAGGGATTTAGCGGAGGGTGTCAACCCCATCCGAGTTTTTCTTGAAGGAGGTCGAAGTAATTCCTTTTAGGCGAGGAGATCAATTCGAGGGGATGGCGGCTACGCCTCACCTCAACGGTATCATTCTCTTCCATCAGCCCTCCCCTCTGGCCATCCAGGGTGAACCAGACCTCTTCCCCTCCAGTCACAAGCTTGATCTTCAGAGTCGATTCGGCAGAGATGACCATCGGCCGGAAGGAAAGAGTGTGCGGACAGATAGGAGCGATAATGAAGGCCGGGATATTGGGTTGGATAATAGGGCCACCTGCAGAAAGTGAGTAGGCCGTTGAGCCTGTTGGAGTGGAGATGATGAGGCCATCTGCTTTGGAAGTGGCGATCTCTTTCCCATCGATCCAGATGGCACACTGGATCATTCGGGCAAGGGCACCTTTGTTGATCACAAAATCATTCAAGCAGTAAAAGATCCCCCCCTTGGTGTCTGCTTCTAACATCTGCCGGCTGCTGATAATGTGCGTGTTTCCCTCTAGAAAAGCATCGATGGTCAAGTACATCTCATCGAGCGGAACTTCTGTCAAAAAGCCAAGCCTACCCATGTTGACTCCCATAACGGGGACGTTCTTTTGGGCCGCCAGATGAGCGATGCTCAACAGGGTTCCATCCCCCCCTATAACAATAACAAGATCCGTATGCTCGGGGACTTGCTCTCGCGGCACTCCATCTTTACGCTGGAGCTTCATCGCCGCCACATCTTCCAGAAGACAGTCTATGTTCTTTGTCCCAAAGTACTGGATCACTTCCTCCAGAATTTTTTCCACTCGAGGTGCATGAGGCTTGATTACAAAACCCACTCGTTTGATGTTATCCATCCCAAACAGCCTCCTTGATATATTTCTGAATCAAAGTTGCGTTCCATGCTTCCTTCGACAAGGACCAGTGGACAAAGAATTCACGATTACCCTTCTGCCCCCGGAGAGATGCCTTTATCAGTCCCTGAACTTTAAACTCCATCCTGTCGGCTTCGTGAAGTATCCTTTCGAGGATTTCAGCGTGTAGATTCGGGCTCCGGATAACACCCCCCTTCCCGACCTGACCCCTGCCTGCTTCAAACGGGGGTTTGATAAGGGCGATGAGTTCCCCCATTCCCAAAATGTTTTTTATGGCGGGCAAGATCTTGAGAACAGAGATAAAGGAGAGGTCCACAGTGACAACATCGAGGGAAACCGGTATGTCGTTCGGTTCAAGATAGCGGGCGTTTTTCTGGATAAGAACAACTCGCGGGTCCTCCCTGAGCTTCACATCGATCTGTTTGACGTCCACGTCTACGGCGTAGACTTTTTTTGCGCCCTCCTGCAAAAGACAATCCGTGAATCCCCCGGTCGAACAACCCAGATCCGCACAGACCTTCCCCTCGGGCGTGACCGCAAAATTTCTCAACGCTTCTATGAGCTTCAATCCGCCCCGGCTCACGTAGGGCATCGTTTCCTTCAGGAAGATTGCCGCGCTTACAGGCACCAATTGCCCGGATTTCTCCACACGTCCTTTCTCCGAGTAGACCAACCCCGCCAGAATAAGAGCTTGGGCTTTGTGACGGCTTTCGGCCAGCCCCCTGTCGACAAGGATCTTATCCGCCCGCTCTTTCATGATATTTTATCCCTTCTTTCGAGCAGGTTCCTCAGGATAATCCGCCCCTGCAACAAGAACGAAAACATCTCTTCTAATCCTGTCTTTAAAAGGGCTCCTCAAAGCTCTGAATCCTGGAGCATAAAGTAGTTGCCGAGAAAACTTGACGACAGCCAACACTGTGCTACTTTCCATAAAATTGCCGTATTTGCAGGGCCAGCCCATCGGGATCGAGTTGGAACATCTTTTTGACCTGATCGGCTTTTCCGAGCGGGTAGATCTCGTCAGGAAGCCCGATGGATTTAAACCGCACATCGAAAATTTTGGCGCGGTCCAGAAGCTCCCGGACGGCGCTACCGAACCCTCCAGCGAGAACGCCCTCCTCTGCGGTTATAATGACACTTCCACGCTCCGCATAAGACAGGATCAAGTCTTCATCCAGGGGTTTGGCAAACCTTGCATTGACGACGGCCAAATCGATCCCATCGTCCTTCAATCGGTATGCCGCCTCCAGGGCAGGCAGAACCAGACTTCCGAATGCAATGAATAGGTCTTTTCCTTCCTTGATAAGCTCTCCCTTTCCAAGCGGGATCGTATCTAGCTCCCCATCCATATCGACGCCGAAAACCTTTCCTTTGGGAAATCTCACCGATGTGGGATGTCCGTAAGCGATTGCAGATTTCAGCATATGCCGGAGTTCATTCTCATCCTTCGGGGCCATGACGATCATGTTGGGAAGATGCCTGAGGTAGACGATATCATTGATGCCCTGATGGGTGGGCCCGTCATCCGGGACGATCCCGGAGCGGTCCAGACCAAAAACGACAGGGATATCCATGAGACAGACATCATGATACAGTTGGTCGTATGCGCGCTGGAGGAAGGTGGAATAGATGGCCACCACAGGTTTATACCCTCCAAGGGCTAAACCTGTAGCAAAATCGACGGCATGCTGCTCGGCGATTCCCACATCATAAAACCGGTCCGGGAACCGCTGGGAAAAATCTCTGAGCCCTGTCCCATCTGGCATAGCGGCGGTTATCGCCACGACCTTCTCATCCTTTGCCGCCAGGTCGACGACAGTCTCTCCAAAGATAGCGGAATAGGTCTCCCGTTTGTCCGTGGATACCGACTCTCCTGTTTTGACATCAAAGGGAGAGGCGGAGTGAAATTTGGCCGGGTTGCTTTCTGCCGGAGAATAACCCTTGCCTTTTTTAGTGACACAGAGGATCAGCACGGGTCCCTCATAGGCCTTAGCATCCTCGAACACCTCGATCAATGAACCGATACTGTGTCCCTGAACAGGACCGATATACCGGATACCCAGTTCCTCGAAGAGCAAGCCCGGAAAGAACGTCTTTTTGATGGCTTCCTCGATCGCGCGCCCGGCTTTGATCATGGGCCATCCCACAGCAGGAATGGCCTTCAGGATCGTTTTTGCCTGATCCTTCATGCGTAGATAATGCTGCCCTGACACAAGATAGGAGAGGTACTTGGACATGGCCCCGACATTGAGGGAGATAGACATTTCGTTGTAATTGAGAACAATAATCAGTTTTTCCCGAAGATGACCAATCTGGTTGAGGGCCTCCCAGGCCACCCCTCCTGTTAGGCTTCCATCTCCGACAACCGCGACGACCTGATGTGATTTATCCTCCTTGTCCCGGGCCACTGCCATCCCCAGGGCTGCAGAAAGCGCCGTGGATGCATGGCCCGTGTTATAGATGTCATACTCGCTTTCCTCACGGCAGGGAAAACCGCACAATCCATCGAGCTGACGGAGAGAGGCAAACGCGTCTTTCCTCCCGGTCAAGATTTTGTGCGTGTAGCACTGATGGCCGACATCCCAAATAATTTTGTCCTCCGGTGCATCAAAGACATAGTGGAGAGCCATCGTCATCTCGACAACACCCAGGTTGGGCGAAAGATGCCCTCCATTCTTTGAGACAATCTCGATGATCAGAGACCGGATCTCTTTGGACAGCTGGGCGAGCTCCTTCATGGAGCAATTTTTCAGGTCTTTGGGGCTTTTAATACGATCGAGAATTGTGTTCATTTTACCTTATTTTTCACATCCAGGAGTTTTTTTGCAAGAAAACGAAGCTCTGGAGATGAAATCCCTCCACTCTCCAGTGCTTGGAGGCCTTCCGTAACAAAGGAATCCAGCCGTTCTGCGGTTTTGTCGAGACCGAAGAGGGAAACGGAATTGGGCCTGTAGACATCTTTCCGCTTTGTGTCCTCAACCGCATCCTCGAGGTCGTCCTTGGTTTGAAAAGCCAGCCCTATATTTTGACCATATCGGGTGACAGCTTCCAACCGAGAGGCATCCGCACCGCCCAGGATCGCGCCGACTCTCACAGAGACCGTGATCATTGCCCCTGTTTTTTTCTGCACGAGGACGTGAAAGAGCTCAGGGGATACGGTTTCCGGAGTGAGAGTGATGTCCAACAATTGGCCCCCGATCATTCCTTCCGCGCCGGCATGTCTCGAGAGTTCTGCGATCGCCTGTTCTTTCTTCCTCTGGATGTCAGGGTTCGGGTCGAGGCTTGAAGACGAAGCGACCTCAAAAGCGAGAGTCAGAAGAGCATCTCCGGCAAGGAGAGCTATGTTCTCCCCAAACGCCCTATGACAGGTGGGTTTCCCCCGGCGGATATCATCATCATCCATAGACGGAAGGTCATCGTGGACCAGTGAATAGTTGTGGATAAACTCCACAGCACACGCAAAAGGCAGGGCGTCCTCAAGGGGAACGCCGAATTCTTCGGCCGAGGACAAAAGGAGAAGGGGGCGGAACCTCTTCCCCCCTCCTAAAACAGAGTATCGCATAGCCTCATTAAGAAGAGAATCGCCTGGAGAGAGGATCCGTTTCAGCTCTCTTTCGATCGCTTCCTTTTTTCGGGCTAGGCTGTGTTCGGCATTCATAGTCTTTCAAAAGGGGAGTTTATCATCGCCTCCCGTGTCGGGATTTTCCCCGGTATCGGAGTTTTCTTTTTCCTCTTCTTCATCCGAGAGAGAGAAAGAGGCCTCTTTGATATCCCCGTTTTCATCCTCGAGAAGGATGGCGATCTTTTTCTCGGCTTTATCCAGCTCTTCTCTCAAAAACCTCGCCAGCTTCACTCCTTTTTCAAAGAGAGCGAGAGATTCAGCGAGAGCAAGTCCTCCCTCCTCCATCTTTGCGACAATTTTCTCCAGTTCCGCCAGAGATTTTTCAAAGCTTTTTTCACTCATCCCGTTACCCCTTTTTCTTTTTAGATAAGCGCGATTCGACCCTTTTACGTCGGTCGACTTCTTGGACGATGCAACTAAGCTCACCTTTCAGAAAACTTACGGCGACCTTATCCCTCTCCCGGACTTCATCGACAGTACGGATGATATTCTGGTTTTTATCATCCCAACACAGAGTGTAGCCTTTTTTCAGGATATTTAATGGGCTCAAGCCATCCATCTCAACAGAGAGTTTTTCCCAGAGTCCCTTCAAATTCTGGATCTTTTGATGGATCATACTCGACATTTTTTCTTCATACAAGACGGTCCGCGCTTTTCCCTCAAGGATCCATTGACGCATGTTCTGGATACTCCGTCCTGCAGAGGCTTCCAATTCATCGATCCTCTGAGAGAGGTTGAGCAACCGGAGCTTCAAGTTTTGAAAAGCCTGATGGTGGATGAGGGCGAGGACATTGTTTTTTTGTTCTTGCATAAGGAATTTCACTTGGTGGCCCAAGCGTTTTTCCAGGTTTCCGATCCTTTCTTCGAACGCCTGTTCCTTCTCGACAACCAACTCTGCGGCCGCAGAAGGAGTTGAGGCCCGAATATCGGCCACAAAATCGGATATGGTAAAATCCACCTCGTGGCCGACCGCGGATATGACTGGAACAGGACAGGCGAAGATCGCACGGGCCACGATCTCTTCGTTGAAAGCCCAGAGGTCCTCCATAGAACCTCCGCCTCGACCGACAATGATCACATCCACATCCGGAAGGCTCCCCAGGTACACAAGTCCGTCCACGATCTCTTTGGCCGCTCCCTCTCCCTGGACCCTGACCGGATAGATCAGGATGTGGAGCTTGGCGAACCTTCTCTCCAGAGTCCGGATGATATCAACGATGGCGGCCCCTCTAGGGGAAGTGACAACTCCCACTTTCTTGGGAAAGAGCGGAAGCGTCTTCTTCATCGCAGGATCAAAAAGGCCCTCTTTGCCGAGTTTCTCCTTGAGCTGTTCAAAGGCCAGCTGAAGAGCTCCTTTTCCCTTGGGCTCTACGGCATCGACGATGAGCTGATACTGTCCCCGTGGCTCATACACATTGATCTGGCCCCTCGCAATGACCTGAAGACCGTTTTCCAGCTTGAAGGGCACCTTTTGCGCCGCTGACCTCCAGAGGATTGCCCGTAGCTGACTCGTCTCGTCTTTCATCGTGAAATAGACATGGCCCGAGTGGGCCCGCGTAAGGTCCGAGAGCTCGCCCTCTACCCAAATCAGAGGAAACGCGCTCTCCAGTTCCTGCTTGATCAGTTTAGTGATCTCGGTGACAGTGTAAATTCTGTCGGGTTGAGGTGGGTTATTTGTTCCCTTCATGGCTCTCAATAAGGCTTTCTCTCTGGATATTCAGGGCCCTTCCCGTTCGAACATCCAGCGTGACACAGAGGAAGGAAAAGATCATTCCCTCTTTACTCGCCTCGAACCGCTGGGGTCGCGAAGAGAGGAACCTCAACACAGCTTGATCTTTTTTGATCCCGATCACAGAATTATACCCCCCTACCATCCCTAAGTCTGTGATATAGGCCGTCCCGCCCGGAAGGATCCGTTCGTCCGCTGTGGGAATATGGGTGTGAGTGCCCACAACGGCCGAGACTGTCCCATCCAGATACCAACCCATGGCCTGCTTCTCAGAGGTGGCTTCAGCATGAAAATCCACCAGGATCATGGGAGTGATGTCCCGGAGAATGGCCAGTTCACGATCGGCGACTTGGAAGGGGCAATCGATCGGCTCCATGAAGACCCGGCCTTGGAGGTTCAACACCGCTATCTTCCGGCCTTGATCGTCTGTAAATATATACACACCTTTCCCGGGATTTTGGGGAGGATAATTGGCGGGCCGCAAAAGTCTTGGCTCTTTCTCCAATAACTCGAGGGCCTCTCTCTTATCCCAGATGTGATTCCCGGAAGTCAGGACATCCACGCTTTCGAACAACTCCCTGGCAACCGGTTCCGTGAGCCCGATCCCACCGGCAGCGTTCTCTGCGTTGGCAATGATGAGGGAGGGATCGTATTTGCGGACCAAGCCAGACAGATGCTGTTTAAGGGCTCTGCGCCCGGGTCGACCGATGACGTCGCCGATAAAAAGAACGGCAACCTTATCGAGCATATTCAACTGCCCTCATTTCTCTGATCACAGTGACCTTGATCTGTCCGGGATAATCCAATTCCTCTTTGATCTTTTCTGCGATCTCTTTAGCTGCCAGGGATGCCTTTTCGTCCGATATCTTCTGGCTTTCGACAATGATCCTGATCTCCCGTCCTGCCTGAAGGGCAAACGCTTTGGCGACTCCCTCATAAGAATTGGCGATCTCCTCCAGCTTTTCCAACCGTTTGATGTAGGTCTCGAGAAGCTCTCTTCTCGCGCCTGGCCGGGCTGCCGACAGGGTATCCGCAGCCTGGACGAGGACCGCTTCGATCGAAGGAAAATCCACATCCCTATGGTGCGAGGCGATAGCTTGATAAACCGCCTCTTTCTCACCGTATTTTTTTGTCAACTCGACACTAAGCTCTGTGTGCGTCCCTTCAACATCTCTGTCCACAGCCTTTCCGATATCGTGGAGAAGCCCTGCTCTCATGGCCACCTGGGGATCCACACCCAACTCTTTGGCCATCAGGGCCGCTAAATAGGCCACTTCTTTGGCGTGCTGAAGAACATTTTGGCCGTAGCTCGTCCTGTATTTCAGCTTACCCAGGAGTTTGATGAGTTCAGGATGGATGTTCTGGAGCCTGAGCTCAAGGATGACAGATTCTCCTTCCTGTTTGAGTTTTTCCTCCAGTTCGACTTTAACGTTCTCAACAACTTCCTCGATACGCGCAGGGTGAATTCTCCCGTCCACGACAAGTTTTTCGATAGCCAGACGTGCCATTTCCCGGCGGATGGGATCGAAGCTCGAGAGAATAACAGCCTCGGGTGTATCATCGACAATAATGTCGACTCCCGTTGCCAGCTCTAAAGCCCGGATGTTGCGCCCTTCCCTTCCGATGATCCGTCCTTTCATATCATCGGAGGGGAGATCCACAACAGAGACCGTGGTCTCGACCACATGCTCTGCTGCTGACCTCTGTATGGCCTGGCTTATGATATCCCGCGCTACCATCTGGCCCTTTTCTCTTGTTTCTTCCTCGATCCTCCGGAGCGTTTGGACGGCTTCGAGCTTGGCCTCCTCTTCAACTTTGCTCTGTAATTCTTTCTTTGCTTCTTCTTGGGATATCCCCGCGATGCGCTCCAGCTCCTCAAGGCCTTTGCGGATTAATCCCTCGTATTTCCGCTCTTTGTCCCCGATCTCCTTTTCCCTGGAATACAGTCTCTGTTCCTTGTTCGCAAACTCCCTTTCTTTTCTTTCCTGGACCTGGAATTTTCTCTCCAGGTTTTCTTCTTTCTTCACCAGCCTTCGCTCCATGTCGTTCAACTTTCGGCGCCGGTCTCTCGTTTGCCGTTCAAAATCCGCTTTCAGATTGAGGTATTTTTCCTTGGCCTCTAGCTTGGATTCTCGCTTGATCTTTTCCGCATCCTCGTTTGCTTTTGTCAGAATATCCTTGGCTTCCTGCTGTGCTCTGAGAATGGATTTTGCGCCCGAATGTTTCCTGACTAGCACAAAAACCAAAAAGCCGGATACAAGGCACAAGAGTGCTAGTGTTATGATAAAGCTTAAATTCACTTTGACCACCTCCTATTGGGGTCAAAGGAGATGAAAGTAAGGAAGGTTATAAACGCTCACTCTATCAGCTGTTGCGCTAAGAGAAACTTTTGTCGCCGGTTCTCTAGCTTGCTATCTCTTCTGGGTCTTTCCATTTTTTTCAGGGGCAAGTTCACTATTCAAAACTCTACCCTTATCCATCGATCTATTATGTCGCTTCACCGATTTTATCGAATTCCTTCGAATCTTTTTTAAGAAAAACCTCCAAACCTTCTATTTCACTCTCCATATGCCCTAAAACTTCGTTGAGTTGATCCAGTTTCTTCTGGGAAAGGAAAAATTCATCTGCTATATTCAGTGCGGCAAGAACCGCAATTTTTAAAGAATCGACAGATTTTGATTTGACAGCGACTTCTCTCATTTTTTGATCAACGTACGAAGTCAAATGGCTTATGTACTTCTCATCCTCTTCTCCTTTGACTTTTATCCT
>JASFPP010000006.1:0-41440 GCA_050115915.1 Candidatus Aminicenantota bacterium | reverse complement strand
GCTGCTGTTTTGCAGATACGGAGTGGGCGGAACAGATACGGGACGAACAGAGCCAACAACCGGATGTTATAAGACAATTTGATGAGATCCTATCCAAAATCCATGAGGAGCCGTTTCGAAAAAAAGAGCTTAACACAGAAATAAGAAGATTAATAACACGAGCAGGCCATCCCACAGGTTTTTATATGGCAAATGTTATTTTAGAGCACATAGGCAGACAGGCCTTGGTTGATGTTGTAAGAAATCCGTTCAAGTTTTTTGACCTTTATAATAAGGCTGCAAGAAACGATGGAAATACTCCCATGTTTTCGAAAAAATCTCTTCAACTGTTAAAAGAATTGGAGCAAAAATACAGTTTATTGCCTTGATGCGCTTAAGCTTAAACTCCAGCCGGGAATCGGCTGATGTTTACTTTATTGAAGGATTTTTGATGAAGCCCCATTTATCTTTAATTTGAACACATGCCATGCCTTCGGCAAAGTTGTCAGCAAAATCGAATTGAGGCTCGATCACGATTTTCCCAGATTTGTCAATATAACCCCATTTTTCGCCTCGCTTGAGATAGGCCAAACCTTCTGAAAAATGGTAAGATTCTCCCTGCTGAGGTTCGATGACCACTTGTCCTGTCTTGTCGATAAAACCGAATTTCCCTTCGGATTGAAACAAGGCCAAACCATCATGAAAGTCAAGAACGCTTTCGAACTGAGGTTCAATAATCGTTTTTCCCGTTTTGTCAATAAAGCCTATTTTGCCTCCCGTCTCAAAGACAACCTTCGCCATACCTTCTGAGAAGCTTTCAGCGTAGGAAAACTTGTAGTCCATGACCAGCTTCCCCGTTTTATCGATATAACCATATTTTTTTGTGTAATCCCCCCCTTCTTGAACTGCAGCCAATCCTTCGGAAAAATCTTGAGCGTCTCTGAATTCTGGTAATATAACGATCTCTCCCTTTTTATTTATAAAACCATATTGTTCCTTATGCTCAAAACGGGCCATCCCTTCAGAAAAATCGTAGACATCCTCGAATACTGGTTCGATGACCATTTTTCCAGTTTGATCTATAAATCCCCATTTGTTATTCATTTTGATGGCGGCAAGTCCTTCATGAAAATGGAGTGAAAAATCATATTGTGGTTTGATAACAGTTTTTCCCGATTTATCGATAAAGCCCCATTTCCCATATACCCGCACTCCTGCCAAGCCTTCACAAAACCTGTTTGCGATCTCGAACTGGGGTTTTATCACCATCTTCCCTTTTTTGTCGATGAATCCAAACTTATTTCCCAATTCGACTGCAGCCAGGCCCTCTGAAAAAACAGAAGAATAACCATACTTAGGCTCTATAACAAGAAGTTTTTCCTCCCTATCTGTTTCTGGCTTCCCACAGCTATAAAGTATTGCTACAAGAATCCCAATGCTAAAACCAATAACAGCCTGGGATACTTGCGACTTGGCTGATTTCTTTATCATTTGGTCGACCTCCTGTCGTCATTTCATTATCACAGGGTCATTGATTTGTCAAAAAAGCAAAACCGAACGAGAATGACTTTTGTCGTAAAATCCTCTGATGAATCAAGAACCAGAAATCAGCAGTTATTCCAGCGCTTTTACCAGACTCCAGGTATCAGCTTATAACGCACTTTTTCTGCATATTCTTTGTAGCCCTCCAGCTCTTTGTGGAGGGTTTTGTCTTCGAGTGAAGTTCGGATCAAGAAAACGACTATGATCAGGACACTGAGGATAAGTGCCATTAATGATCCGAGTGCTAAGGGGAAACAGAGGACAAAAATAATGACGCCCATATACATGGGGTGCCGGATGTATCTATAGGGCCCTGTTGTGCAGACTTTATGGCCTCTCTCTTCCTGGATCCTGACGACCTCGGATAAATAACGATTTTGTGTCATTGTCCAGAAGACCAACAGGAATGCTGGAATGAAACCGAGAAATCCGAGAACTTTTATTCCCAGTGGCACATATGTCCACTGATACCTGATGGCGTCAAAACCAGCAAGTACGAGCATTATCATCACCAGAACAGAATAAGTCGTCAAGATGATTTTATCCCAGGTTTTGGCGTCTTTTTTTCTTGTCATTCGTTCCTTGAGTAACTCGGGATCGTTTTTTTTCAGCCATGCTACCATTACTGTTACAACAACGGCATAGAAGAGAAGGAAAAGCCAGGCTTCAATCCAGTTGAAAGTGCCAGCTGAACCAAAAAACAAGGCCATTAGAGTCCCTAACAATACAATTCCTCTTACTATATTTTTTATTTTGGATGTCATTTTATCTTCCGATTTGCCACCAATCAGGAATGATCCGAATATCTCTTCTTAATTTATACGGATTTTTTTGTAAACTGTTAGGTCCCAGGGTATTTGCCAAAGAAAATAAGCAGGAAGCCGACCGTGTCATAGGCCCCATGGGCGAGGATGGCCCCCCAGAGGTTTCTTTTTGTAGCGAGGTAGAGAATCCCGAACACCAGGCCACTGACTCCCGTAGAAATCATTCCTGAGGTGCCCTGGTAATAGTGGATCAATCCGAAAAGTGTCGCACTGCAAAATAAACTGACTAGCCATGCTGTTCGGTTTTTGCCGATCAGATCTGTAACGCGGTTTATGACATAGCCTCGATAGACAATTTCTTCACCGAAGGCTGCTACAGTCCAAGAGATGGCTAACCACATAAACAGGAACTTTGTGTTTCCCTTCAAGGCAGCAAAAGAGCTTAGATCGGGAGGGTGGCCTGTGAGCTTAGCTAGAATCGGCTCTATTCCGTGAAGGCTCAGGAATTGAAGGAAAATACCCACACCTATCCCAAGAAGCACCGTCTTTGACCAGCTTTTAGTCGAAGAGAGTCCGATCCCATTTAATCCAATTTGTCGGAGGAATAGAGATCCCAATACGAACACAAAAGCATAAACGATCGAACTGAAAGGGAATACATGAATAATCCGTGCAAAGATCAGTAAAAGCAAGACGCCCAGCTCCACGATGACCAGTATCTTTTTGGTGCAGAGACTCATTCTCTAGACTTTTCTAAAAATTCCTGTAAAAAGAGTGCCCATAAACGCACGCTTGGCTGTTTCAGAGCTCCTTTGCTCCAGATTGTTATTTGTCATCAGCTCTTCGATTTCTTCAGGACGAATGCCATGACCTTCTTTTGTGGGCTCTCGGATAATCAGAGATGCGCCCGGCTTCATCTTCTGTGCAAGGGCCTTCACAACATCCGCTCTTTCGGATTCAGGAATGTCATGGAGCATGATATGGATGAGAACTGTATCGAAATATTCATCTTTCTCCCTCCACGTTCGGATATCCTCGGCATAGTATCCGACGTTGGAAAATCGCCGCAGTCTTTTTTTGGCGCGCGAGATCCATTTTTCAGAGATATCGAAGCAGGTGAGTTCGCCCCCTCCCTTTTCAAGGCGCAAAGCAATGAACTTAGATGCGGCACCCGGACCGCATCCAAAATCGAGCACTTTTTCGTCACCATCGAGGACTATCGAGTCGACGAAATTTCGATAATACCCTTTCATGACGTTGAACCAAAAAAACTCGTGTATGAGTATTGTCGTTTTACTGGGATCTGTGAAGCTCATTTGCCGCTCTCCAAATTCATAAATTGGGATGAAATTTGTTTCGATTTATTATGACAGTGAAATTCCAGACTTTTCATTTGGGCTCAGCCGTTAATTTGCTTGTAGAAAGACTATCATACAAAAAATCGAATGGTCAATAAAAGAAGAGATAGAGGAATTTATCTCCAATAAAACGAAGAGCAATATCGTCCTGTTTTATGAAATCGGATTCATATAGAGCCCCATTGGTGCTATAATTCAAAAAAGTGAGAACAGAGTTTACGGTATGTAATCATTCTCTATAATGGGAGTTGGTCATGGGAGAGTTATCGACTCTGGCCTTAAAAAGAATAATCCGGGAGACCGGTGCAAGGGCGAGCAGGAAAGCAGCCAGGGAATTGGCGAGGTCCCTAGAGGAGATTGCCAGAGAGATCGCCGAACGAAGCAAGGATCTCGCAGAACACGCCGGACGACGAACCGTGAAAGATAGGGATGTTATACTCGCCGTTAAGGAATGGAAATCCCGATAGAATATTCCAGCTTTGTGGGTGACGTCCTCACTTTGACGTATGCGTGGAATAGCTTGACCTCAACTCCTGAATGATCCAGGATTCTTACTCTGGGTTACAAAATTGACCAACTATACACTTTTTTATAACCTGGAGTTGTAAAAGTGTAAATAGGTTTTACAAAATACGAGCACACGCTCCCCTGGATAAGCCCAAATATTTGAATCCTTATTCAAAACATTGAATATATCCGGGATAAATTATAGATTGTATATTTCTTAATCTGTTTATTATCAACATCTTAGTGAATTTTTGCTGATTTGGCATACATATTGCTATACAGAAAAATGAAAATAATTTAGATTTTTCCATAGCTGACTGAAAGATAAGAGGCTGTTTCAGGCTCTTGGGAGCCTGGGCAGCCTCTTTTTTTTTGGTCAAATTAGGAGGTGGCGTCAGAAAAAAATATGATCGAAGATCAAGGACAAAGTTCTCCCACACCTTTATTTATAAGACGGGAGAGGGAATCCTGTGAAAGCAGGATGGAAAGATGTTTAAATTAAGGAGATTTAATTTGATGAAAAAATCATTTCAAATCTTACTGATTGCGTTCCTATTTGTTGGCTTGACAATGACCGCAGATGCCCAACAAAAATTGACTGGGTCGCTCACGGGAACAGTTGTTGACAGCGAAGGAAATCCTCTTCCCGGATGTACGGTTACACTCCAAGGGCCAACCATGCAGGGACAGCAGTCATTCGTGACTTCTGAGACTGGAACATTCCGCTTTCCCGCGGTTCCTCCAGGATCGGAGTACACATGTACCTTCGAGATGCCCGGATTCAAGACGATCGTTCAGCCAGGTCTGATCATCAGTGTCGGTAAAGCAACACAAATTTCCATTTCTATGGAATTGAGCTCACTTCAGGAAGAAGTCACTGTGGTCGCAGAGTCGCCCACTGTGGACGTCAAGGCTTCGAAGACGGCGGTCAACTACTCGAAAAGCTTCATCTACAACATGCCCATCGCCAGAGATCTCTATGATGTTCTCAACTCCATTCCGGGATCTGTCTCTGAAGGCGTGAGCTACCGCAGGACATCCTTCATTTCAGGAGGAACAGTCCGAGGTAACCAGTATTCTGTGGATGGTGTGACCATCAATGACCCGGTGGTTATGTACCCGATGACAAACATCAACATCGATGTGTACGAAGAAGTTGAGTTCGGTCTTTCGGGCCATCCCGCAGAAGTGGGCATTTCCGAAGCAGGCTTCGTCAACATCGTGACAAAATCCGGTGGAAATGAGTTCCATGGCGGAGGCACAGTTGAATTTTACAACGAGGATATGCAATTTGGTCTTCTGAGTGACGAAGATCTTGGCGCTGTTGGCCTCAAAAAACCGACAGGATGGAATTCCTGGAAAGATTTTTCCCTGTATCTGGGCGGACCGATCATCAAGGACAGGATCTGGTTCTTCACCAACGGAAGATATTTCAACTGGGAAAGGGATTTCAGTCATGTCAATTGGGATGACACCGTAGCTGCCGGAGAACGGGTGTTTGAGCTGGATGCTGCTCCTCACAAAGAATACAACATCTTCGGAAAGTTGACTTTCCAGATCGCGGCAAATGTCAGATGGATGACCACATACAATCTAGCGAGCATCACGGAGGATTTCTACACCAACCGGATTCATAACTATCGAGATGTGACTGCAACACACAAATGGGATGGTGAGATTGGTCACACAGTTAGCTCTCAGCTCAACTGGGTTTTGAGCCAGGATGCCTATCTTGACATGCGGTTCGGATACATCCGCCGCTGGTTTCCCATTCCCTACAGTGCACAGGCCATCGCAGATGCGCCGAGGAATAGAGACCTCTACTACAACATGTACAGGAACACGCCTCGTTATCAGGAAACCTACCTACGCAAACGGTTGAATCCATCCGCTACTGTGAACATTTTCAAGGACGATTTCCTCGGTGGAAATCATGAGTTCAAGATCGGGGCAGAATACGAAAAGACATCGGCCAACTGGGATTGGTGGAGAGCGAATCCCTGGTACTTCTACTACCGAGAGGGAAGTATTTACTCCTATACCAATTCTAGCAATGACAATCGTGGCCGTATTTACGCCTACATCAGCGGCGGAAGCGAAGGCGCTTCCGTACAGGAAAACCAGATGACGAGATGGGGAGCCTTTATTCAGGATTCGATGACGATCAAGAACCGTCTCACCCTGAATTTAGGTGTCCGATTCGACACGAGCAAGGGAAGATTCCCGGCCCAGCAACATGGTGCGACTCCTGATCCCTACGGAGTTCTTCAGAGTCTTGTGGGCGATGAATCCCCCTACAGCGAGTACACAATCGATCCCATGGATGTCTTGAGCTGGACACATTTTTCGCCTCGTGTCGGCTTCTCTTTCGATGTCTTTGGGGACGGAAAAACCTCAGTGAAAGGATCCTGGTCTAGGTACAACGAATACCTGATGATCCAGTACTACTCCCTTGCCAATCCCAATTACCCCAACACAGGAAGCTGGTATTGGGTGGACAACAACTATGATGAGCTCCCCGATCAAGGTGATAGCTTCACAAATATCTACTTACCTCCAGATCCATTCGATTATCACCTCGAAGAGGAAATCGATCTGGATTCGACCGCTCCTTACACGGATGAGTTCACACTGGGAGTGGAGACAGAACTCGCCAGAGATTTTAGTGTCGGCGTCAATTTCATCTACAAGAACAAGAAGAACCTCTTCGAAGATGTCAACGACTACGAACTGGGCAAAGAGGAAGCCTGGAAGGGATATCGCCCCGATAGCCCCTATTGGGAGAAGTTCGAATTCCTCGATCCCGGCGATGACGGCGAGTTCAACACAGCTGACGATATCACATCCTACTGCTACGCGGAATTAGCCGATGCTCCCGATACACACTACTTCCTGACCAATGTTGTCGGGTCTTACAGAAAATACACGGGACTTCAGTTCATCTTCAACAAAAGGATGTCTAACAACTGGCAGCTGCTCGGATCCGTCGTGTGGAGCAAAGCCTGGGGTAATCTTGGCGGAAGGTACAATGCATCTTATGGCGCCAGTGGAGGTTTCGACACACCCAATAACTGGATTTATTCTGATGGCAGGCTCGATTACGACCGTCCCATCGTTATCAAACTCCAGAGTACAGTGATTCTTCCTTACGAGTTCGTCCTCAGCGGTTATTTCAACCACAGCTCCGGTCCACTCTATCAATTCTCGACGTTAACGAGCTTTCAGAGAACTGTCGATGTCACCATTCCGGAAGATGACAGGTACAAGTTTCCGGGTCATGAGTATCGTCTTGTTCCCACTGAAGAGAATGGCTTGAGGCGCGGTGCCCCTATCACCACACTCGATATGAGATTGGAGAAAAGAGTTCGCTTCGGAGATTCTTTCTCTGTAGGCGCTTACCTCGACGTCCTCAATCTTCTGGGCCGCAGCGGCTACATCATCGATTCGAATCCCGGTGGCTATCTGGATTACAGCGATCCGGATAACCCGACATTCGAGCGATACGGCACCTACGGCAATATCGAAGAAGCTTACGGAACCAGAGTCTACAAAGTCAGCTTGAGATTCACGTTCTAAAGCAGAGTATTCAAAAAGAGGGGAGGGCCACCTCCCCTCTTTTTTTTATGCCTTGGCTGATTTATCTCATTGATAACAAAAAAGATAGCGCTTAATATCAACGCTTTTTTTGCCTTAAAATTCATTTTGTATCCCCAAAAACAAGCTTTGAAGCATAAAAAGTATAGACGTGATGAGAAGTTAATAATCATTTGAGGAATGGCCATATTCAAGTAAAATCATCTAGAGGTGTTTCAATGCGATTTATAGCGAACATACAAAAATTAATTGTTATCTTAATGGTGTTACTTTTAAGCTTTGCTGGCCAAGCATCCGAAGACAATGGCAATCGTGATGACCTTACAGATTGGTCTAAGCCAGAGGCGATCGATCCGTTTAAAAAAGGAATCTTTGATTTTCTGGATGAGGATCTCAACATTTATCTCTATAAAGCATCTCAGGCCTACCGGAAAGGAAAATTCAAAGAGGCCGCCCAAAATTACCTCTATGTCCTTCGTCATGACTATGCCGATGAGAGGGCCATTTATAATCTGTCCTGTTGTTATGCTCTTATGGGAGAGGATAGATTGGCCGCCGAAACTCTCTTAAGAGCTGTCAAGGCAGGATACACAAACTTTGAACATATTAGACATGATAAAGACTTCCGTTTTATTAAGGATAAACCTTACTTTGCCAATACGATGAGACAGCTCAATGAGTGGAGCCACAGTCTTGGCGAATTGATATATGTCCCTGGATCCCGGCTTTTCAAATGCCGCCTTCATCTTCCAAAAAAATTTGATAAAAAAAGGAGCTACCCTCTTGTCATCGGTCTTCATGGAAATGGTGGCAATGCGGATGGATTCGATCCCGCCTGGCAACTTTTCGGCTCTCCCGACTTCATTTTTGCCGCAGCCGAAGGCCCTTATCCCTATATGCTCGGCTACAGGAGCAAAATGAAACAGTGTTCCTGGGAGATCCAAATACAGGATGAAGAGCTCTGGAAGAGAGCCGATCCATTATCCGTGGAATATATCTTAGGGATCGCCCGCTACCTCTCGAAAGCATATCCCGTAAGTTCCGTTTATTTACTGGGCCACAGCCAGGGAGCCGGTTACGCCTATATCACGGGAATTAAAAATCCCGAACTTATAAAAGGGATCATATGCTTCGGAGGACAGATCCCAGACATGGATAAATCCTATTCTCATCTTTCGATGGATGATATCAGGAAGGGAAACGACCTTCGCGTTTTTATAGCACACGGCACAAAAGACAATATGCTCGAAGTTAAGTTCGCCCGTGGGTCTAAAGAAGTTCTCGAACAAAACGGATATGATGTGACTTACATCGAATTCAATGGAGGGCATGAACTCAATAAACTGGCTATGCAAAAGGCCGCTGAATGGGTGATCAATGGATCCCAGAAATAATTCAAAGCTATTCCTTTATCCTCGTGATCGTTCGCCAAATCTCAGAATCCTGCAGCCGCTGTTTCTCCACAAGAATTTCATTCTGATCTTTTAGAAGACATCAAGCTGCACGATTTTGAGCTTGTTCTCCGGGCACTCGAATTTAACTGAAAGTTCGGAATCCTCGCTTTCCAATTTTATGTCAAATTCTATGAGTGGTGCTGGTACGGGACCAATTTTTGGAAACTGGGATAGCAACTGGATGTACTTTTCCTTATCCCCCTGGATTTCGCTAATGTGTAATGGCGTAAGATCAGAAAGTGTCCCATCGTCCCCCTCTTTGATTGCTGCTAGGACCTTGGTGATGAACTCATTGAATCCGGCGTCGATCATTTTTTGGCCTCCGGACGGTGCAGGGAGAGAATTCTCCAATATCCAGTCTCTCTCGCTTTCGAAATCGCCTCCATCATCTGGAGCAAATTGACCAACGAGCCAGGCACCGTCTTTAAGTATAAACTCTGATTCGAATTCAACCTGCCGATCTCCATCCACATACTTGTATTCAATCGTAACATGCTCGGCCCAATCCGGTATTTCTCCGATTTCTGGAAAGTTACGCATCCTTTCTATAATTGGAGCAAGCATGCCCTGTTCGTCCATTGCGTCCATTTGTTGTTTGAATTGTTCGATCTCCTCATCGGACGCCGCTTGTCCGGTTAACTCACTGAGAGTCTTCATGTCTCTCTCTTCAAAGGCCTTCGCCATTTTGAGTGCTATTTTCTTGCACTCAAGCATCGGGGGCTTTTGGCCTGTTACTGCAATATCGGATACTGCCAAGAGCATGAAAAAAACAAATAAAATACAGAGTGCCTTCTTCATTGCTTTCCCTCCTTTTTAATGGCTGTTTTGAAGTTCTCAGAGGCTTTGCCGTGATTACCCAGAGCTTTGTAGCAAAAACCCAGGCCGTAAAAATACACGGGTTGGATCGGTTCGTTCGCGATCAGCTCTTCAAAATAGGAAATGGCTTCGTCAAGTTTCCCGGAGTCTTTGCTCAGGCGGACAAAAGAGCGGTATATTTCGTAAAAATTTGGATGCTCTTTGATAAAATATTTATGCTCATTCAAGGCTTCAGCAATCTTATTTTCCGCCCCCAATTTCTGGATATGATAGAATTTTTGATAGAGTCGTCTTACAGATCCCGGACTTTGTATATCTTGAGGATAGGCATAGCTTATGAAGATGCAGATCAAAGAGATAAAACTCCATCCACAGGTGATAATTTTCTTTGCGATCATTCGACCCCTCTAATGAATCTACTCAAAAAATATAAAACTTGCTCGATTTTTTCAACAGAAAAGTATCCTGATCAATACTGTATACGTTTTAACTGTGTTCGAGAAATGTACGGGTCTTTTCAGATAATAAAGGTTTTTAGTCAAACAGTAAAAACCTTAACTTTTTTTCGTAAATTACGTATATATATATGTACGATATTTACGGAAAAATGTAAGAGGAGCCTTCCCTATGAAAGAGATCACAGTACTGGAAGAGATCATCTTAACCACCATCTTCCGCCTAAAGGAGGATGCCTATGGTGTCTCCATCAGGCAAAAAGTCTCAGAGATCATAAAAAAAGATATTATCTATGGCACACTCTACAACACCCTCGATCAGCTTCTGCGTAAGGGGTATGTTCGGAAGAGACTGGGAAAACCGACACCCCAAAGAGGGGGACGGGGTAAGATCTATTACACTTTGACCGCGCGGGGGCTCAAGGCCCTCGAAGAGGCACGAGAGCTTCATCAAAAAATCTGGGAGGGTATCCCTAAGCTTATTGCAGAGAAGAGGAAATTCTCATGAAATCCAGGCAAGAACAGCATCCCCGGTTTTCCCAATGGCTTTTTTCTTTCATGAAGCGTTACGATGAGGAATTTGTTTGGGCCGGCGATCTGGAGGAGGAATTCAATCAGATAGTGGAGGAACGGGGACTTTCAAAGGCCAGGCGCTGGTATCGTGCCCAGGTTTTCAAGACAATTCCCGCATATTTCAAATTTTTGATGCATTGGGCCACCATCATGTCCAGACATTACTTGATCACGGCTTACAGACACATGAAAAGGCAAAGGTGTTTCACCATCATCAATGTGGCCGGGCTTGCCATAGGCCTGACCTTTTTTATTCTGATCATGATCTATGTCCAGTTCGAGCTCAGTTATGACCGCTACCATAAAAAGGCGCAGCACATCTACCGAGTGGCCAGCGAACTCCCTGCCGGGCACACGCACGGCGGGAAAACGGCAATGACACGCACAGTGTCACCACTCGCCCCCACAATGAAGGAGGAATTTCCTGAAGTAGCAAACGCCACACGCTTTACTCGTAACAGAAATGTTTTACTGACCTATAACAAAACAAATTTTTTAGAAAAAGAGGTTATCTTTGCAGAACCTCAAGTCTTCGAGATGTTTTCGCTCCCGTTGAAAAGAGGTCAACCTGAAACCGCGTTAAATGAACCCTATTCGATCATCCTTTCACAACGGATGGCCGAGCATTTTTTCGGTCGCGAAAATCCCATGGGGAAAATCATCCGATACGAAAATTCTCAAGATCTAAAAGTCACGGCCATTCTCCAGGACATGCCGCAGAATTCTCATTTTGTCATGGATATCATCATTCCTCTGCAAGCATATGCATTGATCAGAGAGCTTGATCTCACCAAGTGGCAGAATCATGCAATGGTTACGTATATCCAATTAAATGAAGGCGTCAATGCTCACGCCCTGGAACAGAAAATTCCAGGCCTCTTCCGGAAGTATGCCGAATCCGATCTACAGCCTGGAGGCCGGCGCTATTGCCGCCCTTTCCTGCAGGCGTTGACCTCGCTCCATCTCCATTCGGACCTGGACGGAGAATTTGCACCCAACAGCAACATCAAAAATATCTACCTTTTCTCCACGATCGCCTTCCTCATTTTGATCATCGCCTGTATCAATTACATGAATCTGGCAACAGCTCGTTCCACCCAACGAGGAAAGGAAGTGGCCATTCGAAAAGTGGTGGGTGCCTTGCGTCATCATCTAGTGAAGCAGTTTTATGGAGAATCTTTTGTATTTTTAATCCTTGCACTAACCCTAAGCCTTGCTCTTGTGCAAGTTTTACTGCCTGCATTCAGCGCCTTTGTGGAACGAGACTTGAGCTTTTCCCTGCTAATTAGTTTTCCCCTTTTTCTTGGGCTTCTGATAACCGCGGGTTTTATGAATTTTTTGGCAGGAAGCTATCCAGCCCTGTTGATTTCTTCGTTTCGCCCGGCGTTTGTCCTCAAAAAACAAATGCTCAACGGGCTTAGAAGCAGCCGCCTGAGAAATGCCCTCGTTGTGTTCCAGTTTGTCGTTTCAGTGGGACTCATTGTGAGCGCTGTCGTCGTCCGGATGCAGCTCGATTTTATAAAGAGCAAGGATGTGGGCTACGAAAAAGACCAGATTGTTATCCTCCGGCTCCATGACCAGGATATCAAGAAGAGCCTTGATGCCCTCAAATCCGAGTTAAAAACCAATCCCGATGTGATCGCGGCCACGGCATCCGATGCACTTCCCAACAATATCCAGAGCCAGATGGGTCCCAAGTGGCCTGGTATGCCTGAGGATTTCGATTATTTCGATGTCTATGTGAGCTATGTGGATGAGGATTACATGGATGTCTATGGGATAGATGTTGTCGATGGGAGAAACTTTTCGAAGGAGTTTCCCTCCGACGCTCAGAGTGCCTTTCTCTTTAATGAATCTCTGGTTAACACTCTAGGTTGGGATCAACCTCTTGGACGGGAGTTCGAGATCTGGTGGGGGGATGTGGGGAAGGTCGTGGGTGTTGTCAGGAACTTCAATTTCCACTCTCTCCACCGGGGTATCGACCCGATGTGTCTCTATTATCGAAAGGACCAGAGGTATGTCTATTATCTGTCCGTCAAGATCCGTGGGGGGCGTATCCCAGAAACTCTTGGGTTTTTGAAAGACACATGGGAAAAATTCTCTCCGAATTATCCCATTGATTACAGTTTCTTCGATGATATCTTCGACAACGCCTACCGGTCCGAATACCGTCTGGGAAGTATGTTCAATATTTTTAGTCTTCTGGCCGTAGCCATTGCCTGCTTAGGCTTGTTCGGTCTGGCGGCGTTTACTGCAGAGCAACGGACCAAAGAGATCGGGATCCGGAAGGTCCTCGGGGCATCCGGTGCAGGCATATTTATGCTGCTCTCCAAGGAGTTTGCGAAATGGGTTTTAATATCCAGCCTTATCGCCTGGCCCATCGCCTATTATGCCATGCACTCCTGGCTCCAAAACTTCGCCTACAGAGCACCACTGGCACCATGGATCTTTATTGCCGCTACAGGTGCGGCGGCTGTTGTGGCCCTTGGAACAGTCGCCTCCCAGACGGTAAAAGTAGCTTCCACCAATCCGGTTAATGTCCTACGGTATGAGTGAATGCAATTTTGACGATATGCCGCCTCAACTGTAAACATACACTGGTTTATATTGGTTGAATTACCTCGTGTGAGTTAATCGGCCTCGATTTTGTCGATTAATTTTATCTGAGTCAGCTTGTTCCCTCTTGATCTGTACGTAGAGATTCGTCGGTGCGGCCGTCGATGTAGATTCCTATCACTTTTGTCACCTTCCCGCTCTCATCCGGAACAAAACGCAGGCGAAAAATGCCGCGGCTTTTGAGTGTAAAGGTATCCTCAGATAGGGGTATGAGCGCATACTCCTTTCGGCCTTCCCTCTGATAATACAGACGCCCTTCCTTGATGTATACATGACGGGGACCGTATACTCCCGCGTATCTCACCATGGTTTCGCCCGGAATAGCGATGGGCTTTTCTTCGGCCTTTATGACTTCTTTCACCCAGGGAAGGTACCTCTTCGCGAAAGGATTTTTAGGATTCAACTCCAGGGCGTTCCGGAGATGTTCGAGAGCTTGCTTGTTTTGACCTGTCTCGAAATAAAACCTGCCCAGACCATACCAGGCCGAGTCGGATTTCTGGTCCGATTGAAGAACATATTTCAGGACCGCTTCTGCCCCATCGGTCTTTTCTCTCTGGGTAAGATAGCGGGCTATATTATTCAGATCGCGAGTTTTGAGCGCTTCAGGATCCTGAAGCCTCGTCTCCTCGATCATTTTTATGGCTGCTCGGATGTCTCCACGGATTAAGACCTTTTCGATTTTCGTGCGTGCATCCTGTTTTGTCTCTTCCAGGGTTTTGTAAGTCAGCCATCCGAAGGCATGTTGCGGATCGTCTATAACCAGCGAGATCAACCTCTCGGCAATTGTGAAAAAGTTTTCGGAGTTGGCAAAGATCACGAGGCCTTCTTTGCGCGCCTTATAAGAGACCGTGAATGCTCTCAAGTCTCCGTTGTCGCCCCAATGCCAGAAGCCGTTTTCTGAGTTTCCCGGTTGGATCCCCCAGCCAAAACCCCAGGAGACAAAATCATCCAGCTTGTCCTCCTCACGCCGGCTTGTTACTTTGACATGAGGTGTCAGCATCATTCCGATGCTTTCTGGCTTGAGAATTTGATCATTCATGATGGCACACAGAAAAGTGGCATAATCATTGGCTGTGGTGATGAGGCTGGCGCCACCATTCGGGTCCGTTCTCTGTCTCAGTGGATTTGTAAATCCATGTCGATCGTGACCGGAGGCCCCAATCGCGGCATAGAGATCGTTTGTGACATAGCTGGTCCTCGACATGCCCAGCGGTTCGAAAATTTCGTTCCGGGTGAACTCATCTAAGGTCATTCCAGTGAGTTCTTCGATTGTACGGCCCAAATACAAAAATCCTTCGCCCGAGTACCCATAACGCTCTCCAGGTTCTCTGAGAAGCTTATTGCCCCAGTTGGGGAGGCCAGTCGTGTGGGTCAACACATGTCTTCCCGTGATTTTTTTGTACCGCTCGTCACCCGCGAGCCGCGGATAGGGGAGATATTGAAAGAGGGGAGTATCCAGGTCCAGCACACCTTTTTCCACGAGCTTCAAGGCTGCAGCCGCGGTCACGGTCTTTGTGAGGGAGGCGGCCTCAAAAATGGTGTTTTCATCCACAGGTTCACTCGTCTCCCGGCTCCGGACGCCAAAAGCCCCCGACCAGTAGATTGCACCATCCCGAATGACAGCCATTGATAAGCCGGGGATATCGGCTACTTCCATCAGTTTTGGAATTTCGGTCTCTAAAGTTTCTCCGAGGCTCGGTTCTGTTTTGCAAGAAAGTAAAAACAAAAAGATCAATCCTGATACAGCCAAATAGAGATAAATACGTTTCATCCTGACCTCCGGTATTGAGCTTAAGGTATACAATAATCCTTCTCTATTAAGACGTCATAATAGAGAAAAGGTTTCGAATATGTGCTTTGGTTGGCCTGTCTTCTTGAACAGAAACAATGCATTTAAAATATAGCTCTTATCCGCCTTTAAGGGCCTTTTTTCCTATTAAAAGGATGTTCTAAGTAACGGCTGTCTAGCCTTTAGTCCTTCCCTATCAAAGCTCTTGACCCTGTCCATCGGCTGTGATAATTATAGACAGCCTCGTGGATTCCTCCAGAATAGAACTTCAACGTTTTTTGTGAATGAGCAAGAGAATCATAATGTTGAAAACAAAAATAAAGGTGCAGCCCGGACAGGTCATCCCTTCTCGACAATTTTTATTCGCCCTTATCGGGGTATCGATAATTTTTTTTCTTGCCTCCTGCTCGGGTCAATCCAAGGAGATTGCTGCTGAACTCGAAAAGATTCCAGGACTCATTATCCAGGAAATGGATCCGGATTCGCCCATATTTCAATCAAAGTACGAGATCAAGCTTATTCAACCACTCGATCATGAGAATCCTGAGGCAGGCTTTTTTCTGCAAAGAATGTTTCTCTCCCATGCTGGTTTTAATCGACCGATGGTCTTGGTTACGGAAGGCTATGCCGCTGGAAAAAATTATGTCCGGGAGTTAGCAGAAATTCTCAATGCCAATGAACTCCAAGTGGAGTATCGTTATTTCGGAGAATCGAAGCCTGAATCCATTGACTGGGATTACCTCACATACCATCAATCCAGCTTTGACTATCACCGGATTTATTCGTTGTTCAAAACTTTTTATAAAAAGAGATGGGTAAGCGCCGGATGGAGCAAAGGTGGACAGACGTCTTTGATCTACCGTCGGCATTTCCCTGAGGATATGGCAGCCGTCATCGCCTATGATGCGCCCGCAAATCTAGCCCTTGAAGAACCTCGGATCGACGAGTTTTTCGAACATGTGGGAGATGAGGTCTGCCGCTACAGACTGATCCTTTTTCAGCGTTCACTCCTCAGGAGCAAACAGGATATTTTGCCGCTTTATAAAGCTCATTCTGAGAAAAAGGGATACACATTCCGAAAAATCTCCCCTCTAAAAGCGTTTGAGTATACGGTCCTGGAATATCCGTTTTCGTTCTGGCAATATCACACGCTCGATTGTAGTGCCATCCCTGGGGAGAGAGCCACCCCTCAAGAAATGTTCGACCATCTCAGGGAAGTGGTATCCTTGAGTTCTTACACAGACAGTGCATTCAACTCGGCGGCAATGAAACAGTTTGCCACCGAACTCGGATATTACAGATATGTGATCAAAAACGTCAGAGATCTCTTGAGCGAAGGTGAGGACGATTACCCGAATAAGGCTTTTGCTCCTCAAGAGGCCGATTTGACATTTGACCCCACTTTCATGGAAGATATCAACAAGTGGTTGTTGACCCAGGGGAACAATATTTTATACATCTATGGGGAGAATGATCCCTGGTCAGCACCCCACCTCGAATACTTGGGAGCAACCAACGCAAGGATGTTCTGGGCGAAAAATGGGAACCACTTTTCATTCATCCGAACGCTCTCCGAAGTACAACAGGAGGATGTGTTCCAGACTCTCGAGACTTGGCTCGGCATAACCATAGAACGTTAAAATAGGAGACGCTACCTATTTCAAGAGGTAAAAAAAATAAAAAACCGTTACCTATTTATATAGACCGTTTCAACCGCGGTCATTTAAGGACGGGATCCAGTATTTGTGCGATACAAAGGACTCCGTTCCAAAATAACTAGGAGGGATGTTGGGATGGATTTTTCAACGAACGGGACAGCATCCATTATAAAAAAACATCGATGTATAATCACGTTCTTGTGCTGCGTTTTTACTGTCTTTATCCCTGCGTGCAAAAAAGAAATCGAACGTCTTCCAAATGTGGTCATCATATTCACAGACGATCAAGGCTATGCAGATGTGGGCTGCTATGGAGCTCAAGGATTTACCACTCCCCATCTGGATAGAATGGCCGAAGAAGGCATGCGCTTCACTAGCTTTTACGTTTCGCAGGCGGTCTGCAGCGCATCACGGGCCTCACTCTTGACCGGCTGCTATGCCGAACGTGTTAGTATTCGAGGCGCCCTCATGCCCTGGTCTGAAAATGGACTTCATTCCGACGAAGAGACGATCGCAGAGCTTCTCAAAAAAAAGGGATATCGAACAGCTATTTTCGGCAAATGGCATCTCGGCCATCATAAAGAGTTTCTCCCCCTGCGACAGGGTTTTGATGAATATTTCGGCCTTCCTTATTCTAATGATATGTGGCCCGTTGATTACAGCGGTCGTCCACTCACAGATGAGAACCTGGGCGAAAAGCCCGAGAAGCTGTTCTATCCGGTGTTGCCTCTCATCGATGGCGACGAGAAAGTTGCAGAGATCCTTAGCCTGGATGACCAGGCCACTCTTACGACACAATATACAGAGCGGGCCGTCCACTTCATCGACAGCAACAAAGACCGGCCATTCTTTCTCTATGTGCCTCATTCCATGGCTCATGTGCCGCTCGGCGTATCCGATAAATTCAAAGGCAAAAGCTCTCAGGGGATGTATGGCGATGTCATCATGGAGATCGATTGGTCGGTCGGCGAAATTTTAAAGGCATTAGAAAGTCACGATTTAGAGGACGACACATTAGTCATATTCGCCAGCGACAACGGGCCCTGGATCAATTATGGAAACCATGCGGGATCGGCCTTTCCTCTCCGGGAAGCTAAAGGTACTGCCTGGGAGGGCGGCGTCCGTGTGCCATGCATTATGCGCTGGCCCGGCCGAATCCCTGCAGGGGCGACCTGCGATAAGATGGCTTCCACTATCGATATATTACCCACGCTCGCCGCCATCGTGAGTGCGCCGCTCCCCAAAAATTGGATCGATGGCATAAATATTTTACCCCTCATGGAAGGCATAGAAGATGCCAATCCTCGGGATCATTATTTCTTCTATTACGGAAGAGCGCTCTGTGCGGTCCGGAAAGGAAAATGGAAGCTCTATTTTCCACACGGATTCAATTCTTACTCCGGAGTCGTTCCTGGGGCGGACGGATATCCCGGCCCCTACAATTTTGCTGAGACTGGGCTGGAGCTTTATGATTTGGAGAGAGACATCGGTGAGACACTGGATGTCGCTGCCCAAAATCCGGATGTTGTTCGGGAACTTCAAGCATTGGCAGAAAAGGCAAGGGACGACCTTGGCGATAGCCTGATGGCACAGACAGGGAAAAATATCAGGCCCGCGGGCTTGCGATGGGGAAATAAAGCTCAGCGTGTAGAACATCTGGCAAATGGAAAAATGATCAGTCTCGCACATGCCTACAGTCCCCTGTATGCCTCTAGCGGAAATTCGGCTTTAATTGATGGCATCCGGGGTTCCACCTTTCATAATGATGGATTCTGGCAAGGATTCGAAGGAGATGATCTTGATGCTGTCGTTGACCTGGGTGAAGTAGTGTCTTTAGGTCGTATCACATGTGGCTTTCTAGAGAATCAGTATGCCTGGATATTTTTTCCCAGAGTCGTCGAGATTTCCATTTCAAGGGACGGTGTTGTCTACGATTTAGTCCAACACGTCAGAAATAAAGCCTTGGTTAGAAATACCCAGCCGGGATTCGAGGATTATGTTGCCGATCTTCCCGACATGAGAGCCCGCTACATTCGGATCAGGGCCAAAAATGTGGGAATCTGCCCTGACTGGCACCCTGGGGCCGGAGGCAAAGCGTGGCTCTTTTGCGACGAAATCATCATCGAATAAAGAGGAGTGTCTGGTTCCTTATAACCCGAAGCCCTCTCTCTATTTCTTAAAGAATCTTTTTGTGACCAAGTCCAGGTAAGTCTTTATAATCCGAGCAGCAAATCCTCCTCCCAGCCATATGTCTCAACTTTGATGTTGTCCCAGTTGCTTGTGCCCAGGCCATAGACTTTATCGGCGGCTTCAACGCAAAGTGGGGGCGGTGAGAGCGGCCAGGGTTCTCCTCGCATGGCTTCCCTTTTTTCCATGATGATGCGGAGGCAGACCGTTTCCACAGCTACGGGATCGATACCTGCAATCAGGCCGTTGTAGGCCCATTTGTAGCGGGGGTCTGGTTGGGGGCCTTTATCACAGAGTGGATGAAGGGCGTCGATCAGAGTGAGTTTTGTTTTTCCCTTCACCATTGGGAGATTCCATATTTCGCCGAGTTTGGCGCTGTTTTCATCGTGATAGTTTCTGGGGCGTCCCGAATACAAGATGTAGAGCTTCATAACCGTGCCTATGCCTGTCAGCCAGTGGGCTTTGAGTCCGGGGAGGCCGATGAGAGCCGTGCAGGCCTTGGGTTTGTCGGGGCCTCCTTGGGCATCACGAATTTTTCCCTCGGGGAATCCTGCTTCGATGAGAGAGCTTTTTACAGCATTGACTAGCTCCGGATGTGTGGGATTGAGGTGTGGTGTGGGAACGAGTCCAATGGTGTCGTTGGGTTCGAGTAGGCTATTCCAGGCGTCCTTGGCGGTATTTTGTCCTGTACATTTTATCAGTGTTTCGTTGAGCATGGTTTTTAGGATGGCAGGATCGACGGTGTTGGTGGCATCCATCGCGTTTTTATCGCGGACAATGGTTACTAGACTCGAATGTTCGGGTTTATTTGCTGAAGCTAAAAATTTTGGCCCCATGATGGATGCGCCCAGGGACGCACCGATGGTGCCTCGGAGAAAATCTCGTCGTGTCAATCCCTTTTGATCATGTTGCATACAGACCTCCTATTCGTTTTTTTTGGTTATTTTTTTTTGTTGATTATTGCCTGGGCTGTCTCTTTGTTGGGGCATTCAAATATGAGGGATAAGGTATCCCCATACAATCTATAACCTAACCATCCGTCTTCGATAGGAAATGTGTTTGTATAACTTTTCGTGTTTTTTAGGGGAGCTTCGAACGGAAAATCAGGTAGATAAGCTTTACGAAAATGGGCGAGCGCATTTTGGGCTTGGTCTGGATGGGTGTATTTCACTAAAAGGAATTGGATCCGGGAGCGGATCTGTGATGGGACCTGCATCTCGTAAGGCGCTGTGACGGCCTCGGTCGTGTGATTGAGATCGAGCATATTTTCGTGACCCAGATAGTACAATGAATTCAGAACGAGGTGCGAACGGAGATATCCGGCACGGTCTTTTCGGAGTTTCCAATTTTTGAGGAGAACGGAGGGGAGGATTTTTATCAGTTCCGGGGCTGGTGGATTAGCACGGCCTCTAAAAATGGCGCGCCCCAGCTCGAGTACTGCTTTTTTCGATTCAGGCGTCTCCTGTGTGGCCATAACCCTTGCGTAGATGTTATCCGACCAGATGCGGAGGAGTCCTTCTCCATAGAGGGCCCTTGGCCATGGATTTTTATCAGCAACAAGGGGCGCTGGTATCGGAACATTCAAATTTATTGCCTCGCCGCCCCAATCGATGGAAAGCAAACCAAAGGCGTCGTCCGAAGTCTTCATATAGTATAACTCCACAAGTATTTCTTTTTGTATTTCGGACTGATAGGTGTACGAATCGAGGTGATCGAATCTGTAAGAGAGATAGAGTTCCCCCGCTCCGTCCATGTAATCGAAAATATTTTTGGGTGTGATGGTTTTGGGTGATTCTGGTCTGGTCCAGATTCCTACGGTTTTCGGGAGGAGAGGTTTGGATTCCATTGGATTTCCTCCTAATCCATTGAGTGGATTGATTAGAGAGTAGGGAAATGATGCTGGCAGATACGCGTGCATAAACAACAAAAACGTATAAAAGGTCATAATTTTCTTCATTCTCGATTGAGAAGGCACACTATATTTTCCCTCCCCATTCTAGCTGATAAAATTCAAATAAGCCAATTTTTTCTT
The DNA here is from genome assembly GCA_050115915.1 of Candidatus Aminicenantota bacterium. Lineage (GTDB taxonomy): Bacteria > Acidobacteriota > Aminicenantia > Aminicenantales > Aminicenantaceae > WTAW01. Next base: position 20,116 of record JASFPP010000006.1, on the reverse strand, counting down.
AGAGTAGGTTTTTTGCTATAGAAAATAGACTTCTAAGGCATTTTTTTGGGCGGAATAACACCGTAATTATATTAAAATCAGTATATTAGAGAAGCTCGTCCCCAATTTCCCCTTTTCAATTTCCCCTTAGCGAGGCCTGTCCCCCTTTCTTATTCTTTTTCAGGGTAATAAGACAGATTGGGGTAGTACCAGAATTGTTTGAAGTCACGTTTTTTTATCAGGGACATTATTTTTCGAAACAGAGGTTGGCCCTCTTCGCCGAGCATCTCCCACATTTTACGGTTGGCGTTCCAGAAATCACCCGCGTCTTTACCCATCAGAACACCGATATGAAGGGGAAGTTCCATCCCCCAGCTTCCCGAATAGGAATAAATATCTTCGGTAACGTTTTTACTTTTTACTAACGCAAGCAACTCTTTAAGTGTGTCGTAAAATTCTTTCTGTTTTCCAGGGATAATGTACATCATATCCCATATGCCATATCTTTTTTCTTCGTCTTTGAGGCGGGGATTCTCAGGAGTAAAAGAGTAATTGGGCAAATACCAGATGAAATAATCTTTGAGATAATCTGAAGATTCCCATAACTTTTGCCACATTTTATCGTGTCCTTCGCCCCATTGTTTAGCCACTTCATTCCAGGCCTCAAACAGGGGAACGATATCTGTCCTGTCTTTGACAGGCATAAACATGTAGAAATGGAAATTCCCATCGCTCATTGTAGACCAGGAATATGTGTAATTGTATTCCTTTGCTTTTGCTACAGACTCCTTCATTAAACTCCTAAACTGAGCTGCCATTCCAGGTTTTACTGCCATTTCCCGGACCAATATCAGACGATTAACTTTCTCTTCCGCTCGGGATTCTGCTGGATACAGGATTAGACTTAAGATAAGACAGACTCCCAAAAGGATCAAAAACTTTCGATGCATAGCATCCCTCCTTAAGTGGACTTATTGTCAGGAAAGTCGCTCTGTTCCCTCAAACAGAGATTTTCCGAATGACCCCTTTTTATTAAAATTAAAAGTTAGCCATTTGGCTACAAACGGTATGTTCCCATTGTCCTGCTTTTTTATGTGTAAATAATATATTCATTTGATTGTGCTATGTCAACATTTTCAATAGGGAGAAATAGCTCCGCATAAAGGGAGGACGTTCTTTGTTCTTTTTCTTTCTTAGAGATACAATTTGGCTATCGAAATGAATCATCTAAGGTATTTTTTTTATCAAAATAATGCTGTAATTGTAGGACAAGCAATATGTTATTGTGGCCCGTCCCCATTTATGCTCTTTTGGATGCGGAAAGGTTGAAGTTTGAGGTAGGTGAGCGAGCGCCAGAGCCATTCGACCGGGCCAAAGCGGAAGTGACGCAGCCAGATTGGTGATACGATCAGTTGGAAGATCCAGATAGCGGGGATGATCAGGATCTGTTGCCATCTGTCCAGGCGGCCGAAAAATCCTAATCCGTGTCCATAGAAAATTGTCGTGCATATTACAGTCTGTAAAAGGTAGTTCGATAGGGCCATGCGGCCAACGGCTGCGAAGGATTGGAGGAGTTTTGTTTTTGTGTTGGAGAGACAGATGAGCATGATGATTCCAATGTAGGCCATCGAGACAAATAGGCTGCCCCAATAGTTAAACTGCCAACCTAAATACATGGAGTACTCGAGCGACCATCCATGGGAAAAATTCTGGATAATGCCCATGATGACCAAAGTCCAGCCCACAGGAAGGCCGATAGTGATGAGGCGTTGATAGAGGCGTTTTGAACGTTCAGCTGAGAGTATCCCCCATTTGAAGAGAGCCATTCCGATCAACATGAGCCCACCGACTCGCCATCCTGTCCAGATTAGAAAAACAAAAGTGTGAAAGGCGATGGAGGAAGGCACGCGGTGAGTCATCTGTTCTGTCCAACCTCCGCGGTAGGCCTCGATTTCTGAATTCGTGGCCTCGGCATTTGGATTCCAGAACGACATGACATTGTCTTTCGCTTCAATTGGCCATTGGGGCATACTCAAACCAAATGCGAGATAGATGAGTGATGCGATGAGGATAAGAATCATTCCGAAAATCACTAGAGTTTTTGGCTTAAGTTTCCGAAAAAGGAATGCTGGGATGGCGCATAGGGCGTAGGGCACTAAAATATCGCCATGCCACATGAGATATGCGTGTATCAATCCGATAATGAGCAGCCAGAATGTGCGGCGAAAATGAAGGCCGGCAACACTTCGTTTTGATGCGGCAGCGCGGCTGGTCAGAAGGACAATTCCAGCACCATACATGATCGAAAATATCGTCATGAACTTCTGGTCCGCAAATATGTGACTTAAGATCCAGACCCATTTGTTGATCCCTGAAAGGTCTCCATATGCAGCGGGATTGAGGTAAGCAGCCTGGATCATGGAATAACCCTGGATGTTCATGATCAGGATACCGAGGATGGCGATTCCTCGCAGGACATCGAGGGAAAGGATCCTGTCTTTTATGGTTGTTGGTCCCACGGGGGAAAGCGAATCCTGCTGTGAGATTTGATTCAACATGAATGGGCTCCTCTAACCGGCGAATTGCCCTCAAGAATACAACAACAGAATTTGTTAGGTCAAGATATTTGCGATTTTTTGACAAGGGAACTAATTATGGGGGAAACGCGTATCTATATTTAGATGTAGCAGTTCTGTCTGAGGGAGAGATGTCTATGTTTAAGAATTACCTCACCGTCGCACTGAGGAATATCTGCCGTTTTAAGGCTTATTCGTTTTTGATCGTGTTTGGACTGGCGTTAGGGATTGCTGTTTTTATGCTCTCTGTCATCTATACAGGTTTTAATTTCAGCTATGATACTTTCCACAGGGATGCTGACAGGATGTATATGGTCGTTCAGGTTCTTCCCTCTGGGAACAAAGGGGAAGAAAACTCCGCTGTCGTCCCAGCTCCAATGCTCCAGGCCATGGTCGATGAATACGCTGAAATTGAGGATTCGACACGTATCTCACGCTGTCGTAGAACCATCATGAGGACAAGCGATCACGTGTTTTATGAGAACAATATCCTTCTTGTAGATCCTAATTTCCTGTCCTTTTTTACTTTCAACATGAAAAAAGGAATCCCATCTTCCTGTCTGGATGCCCCCAATTCGATCGTCCTATCGGAGGAGACAGCCGTCAAGTATTTTGGCGCTGGCGACCCGCTTGGAAGAATCCTGTCGCTCGACAATAAAATCGATGTCACAGTCACAGGCGTTATAGAAAATCCTCCTTATAATTCCACCATCAAATATGATTTTCTGTTAGCCATGGAAACGGCCCGGCAACTCTATGGCTGGATGGATGACTGGGCTGTCAACAGCCAGACGACTTTCATCAAGCTCCCTGAGGAGAGTTCGCCCGGTGGATTGGAGGAAAGGTTAACTACATTTGTGGGAAAATATTTTTCCGATTCCCCTGATTCACCCAAACGTCTTTTTCTCCTCCCTTTCCTTGATTTTCGCAGACAAGTGGAAAGTTTAGATTTACGCTCCCATCTGTTCGAAGGGATTCCTTATGTTGTCTCGTATTTTTTGATCGCAATGGCAGTTGTGTTGCTTCTGGTCGTCTGCATCAACTTCATGAACCTTTCTACGGCCCGGTACATGCACCGGACAAGAGAGATCGGAATGCGTAAAGTTGTGGGCGCCAGGAGAATCCAGCTTGTCAAGCAGTTCTTGGGAGAGTCGGTGATTATATCCGTTCTCTCCATCCCATTTGCGATCGGTCTGTATTATCTTCTAGAACCAGCTTTTCGTAATTATGTCAATCCTAAAGTAAACCTTGCTTTGTGGGATTATCCGTTGCTGTGTCTGCTCCTTTTAGGAAGCGTCGTGGTGATAGGCCTTTTCGCGGGAAGTCATCCGGCCTTTTTTCTGTCTTCTTTCCGTCCGGTACAAGCACTCAAGGGGAATATTCAAATCGGGAGGAGGGGTGGCTCGTTCCGTAAAATTCTTGTGGTTTCTCAATTCGTTCTTTCTATCCTCATGATCGTTTTTACTGCAGGAATAAGACATCAGTTGAGCTTTCTTTTAAAAATGGATCCAGGCTTCAACAGAGAATGCGTTATCATGGTAACCGTCCCCCCAGAGGCCCAGGAACAGATGGATCTTCTCAAGAAGGAACTGGGGAGACATCCAGACGTCGCCATGATTTCTGCGGCGAATTATATGCCAGTGAACTGGGGCTCAAGGGATCAGGTTATTCCAGAAGGATTTAGTGAAGATGAGGCGTGGACAATGTCGGTGTATGGTGTGGATTTAAATTTCACAGAGCTTCTGGAGATGGAAATAATCCGAGGGAGGAGTTTCTCCGAGGAGTTTCACGATTCGGAAAGTTTGATCTTGAACGAAACGGCAGTTCGGCAGCTCCAGTGGGCGGATCCTCTCGGGAAAGAGATGAAACTGGGCGAGAAGAGAGGGGTAGTCATCGGTGTTGCCAGAGATTTCCTTTTTGACAATGCTCACCGCAGGATCGATCCGTCAGTGCTCTACCTGAAGGAGAAAAATCTTGGGTATCTGTTTGTAAAAACACACGATGTTCCTTTTGAGGCAATTGTCGATTTCATAAAGGAAAAATGGGGCGTCATTAATCCTGGGATCCCCTTCAGTTATCATTTATTGGATGCTTGGTTTGAGTCGAGTTACAGATATTTAGAGGGCATGTATTCCGTTTTTGGGGCGATCGGGCTATTTGCGATCTTTATCTCCTGTCTGGGGCTTGTGGCTGTTGCATTTTATACGGTTGGCAAACGGACCAAAGAGATCGGCGTCAGAAAAGTGCTGGGAGCTTCGGTGTCGGAGATTATCCGCCTGTTGATTTTTGGATTTCTCAAAATGGTCGTTGTAGCCAATATCATCGCATGGCCGCTGACATATGTTCTTTTAGAACGATTCCTTGATTGGGCCTGGGCATACAACACAGACATTTCCATTATGATGTTTGTCGTGACCGGTTTGCTTACGTTGATATTCGCGGTTCTTTCTGTGGTTTACCAGACAGTCAAGGTTTCGCTCTCCAATCCCGCCGAATCCCTCCGCTATGAATAAATAGGGGTCAGGCACCTATTTCCTGGGGTGGAGAAAAAGTGGACCTGGCACCTATTTCTAGAGTTTTCCAAATTTTAAAATTTATGTCTCGACTGGATATTTCACGTTAGAGATGCCATTTTGCTTTTGAAATTAGTGCTCTAAGCCTTTTTTTAGGGAAAAAAATATCGTAATTGCAGGATAATCAATAGGTTGCTGTGGCCTGTCTCCATTTAGTGACACGAAAAGGGGACAATATGTGTTTAACGAAGTAAAATAAAATTACATTTTTTCTTCGGAGGCAGTTACTTAGCCCGGAGATAAGAGCTGGCATAATATTTGCTACGATTGAATACGGATTATGAATACATTTCTTTAGGGGAGAAAAATGAAACGTCGATTCTCTGTTCTTTTATGCCTTTTGGCGTTTGGGCTCTTGAACGCCGGTGGCCTCCACTGCTTACAAGAGCGGGCCATCCATAATGAAGCCGGATTTATCGACATCGAGCCCATCACATTCTATTTTCACTACGGAAGTTATTTTTCTCGGCTTTCCCATCAGTCGTCCCAGGCACGGATCTGGTACAGCTTTCATGCCGCGGACAAACAGAGCGAGGACAAGCCCTTGTTCATTTTTTTTAACGGCGGGCCGGGGAGTGCCACGAGCTCCGGACTCATGAGCATGTACACCGGCCGGTACACGCTGGATAACAGCGTCGACAGCGGCGGGGGAGACCACTATATCCCCAACCATGTGTCCTGGACTTCCATGGGGAATCTCCTTTATGTCGATGCCCGGCAGGCTGGATTCTCCTACAACCAGATGATGTTCGCCAACGATTACAATGCAAGGTTCAGAGAATTTAATTCACAGAACTTCAACTGCTTTTTTGACGCGGCAGATTTTATTCGTGTCGTCCTTCGCTTTCTCAGCGATCACCCCCAACTGCAGGATAATTCTGTGATCATCGTGGGCGAAAGCTACGGAGGCACGCGCACGTTAACCATGCTCCATATCCTGCTCAATTATGCCGACTATGGGAACGGAGTAGAAATGTTCCAAGATCCGGCCTTACGCCAGGAGATCCAGGCCCACTATGACTTAGTGTTTCCCCAATATCGTGGTCAGGTTGTGCCGCCGGATGTTATCACCGAACAATTCGGCCATCAGATTTTGATTCAGCCGACATGTTCTTTCGGCTACCATCGGGAAATCGCGGATGAGTATTTCAATAGTCCTGGATCTGTGATCTACCAGATCGGGGAGGAGGTCGGTATCCCCTATGATCCTGATGTGTATGAAGATCCCTATTATTTTGTTAGAGATGTGGCTGGACGCGATCTTTATATGTACGCTAAACCCAGGAACTGGACCGGTGGTTTCTTCGGGAATGCCGCTAGGCTTTTGCGATATATTCAGAACCTGAGTTTAGTCACAGGAGTGGATGTATCTGCGATTCCTGAATTGTACGCTTCTGAGAGGGCGAATGCCTATAGGATATTCGACACCAATGCTGATTTCAGTCTCATGCCTGATGACGATGTCGACCCTGTTACCGAATCCCTTTTTCTTGCCTCTGGACGTCTAGAAGTCAATTCCGCGCAACAAGAGCCTGGCGACCTGACGTCTGTTTTTGGAACGCTCCAGCCTTGGGACCGTTACTTTTTGCGCACAAATTACCACGCGAACTGGGCATTCCATGTCTTCAATGTCGCCAAGGTCCGGGGCTATGAAGTGCACTATTATGACAATCGCTTCGGCCGTATGTTTTTGAAGAATGTCGCCCATGTGGAGACCTTCATCACCAATGCTCCTCACGATCTGGTCGTGTATACCCCCGCTCTTCCTCAAAGCCTTGCCAGACATGAGGACCTCCTGGAATCTGTTCAGCACATAAGACGATCAGCGGATGGAGAAGAACGTCCCGGAAAGATCATCCTCAATTACTCCCCCTCAGCATTTCCAGATATCCAGGGGCTCGACACAAGAGTCATACGATTCCCCATCTACAACAAGAGCTGTCATGCGGTTTCTCTCACGCAACCCGAAGATTTTTTTGCTGACGTTTCCAGTTGGCTCAAAGCCAAAGGATTCGATATCGAGTAAGTGATGGTGGAGGATACGATGTGTAAATACTCAATTGGAAATTTAATAAAAAAAGTAAAGACCGGACTCCTCGTTGTGCTGATCCTGATCATTTGGACTATTAATCCTCTGTATTCCCGGGCGGAAAGCGTAAATGATAAAAGGCTTAATGAAAAAAGGCCCGTTCTCTCCTCATCTGCAGACACCGATGCCACCTCTTCCTTTGACAGGTTTCAGGTGGAACTTTTTGGCGGGATTATTTTTTGGAATCCCAAAGATCTCAACCTCTTTGTCTCCCACGACACCAGGATGCAAGAATTTTCCTATGATGCCTTTTTCGATTATCTCGCGGCTACAGGTGAGATCCAATCATGGACTAGAGCTCAGGGTGACGAACGAAAGGAAATCCAGCGTTCTTATCCACTCGGGGGAAGACTCAAGTACTACATCAGCGAGACGATCGCCCTCTCCTTGGGATTCAAATACATGACAAGCACGCACTCGCAGGATCTGGAATTTCAATATTTCCGGAATGAACTGTCGGAGGAGCGGTATAATGAGAGCATCCGGTATTCTCCCTACTCCCTTTCCGCAAAAGCTTACATCCCCACGATCGGCTTCCATATATCGAAAACTTTGACGAATTCACTCATACTGGAGGGCTTTATAAACGCGGGACCCCTATTTGCCGATTGCCGGTACTTCACCGATTGGGGCTATGAATGGGTGACTGAAGGCCCAGGTTATCTATACATTACCTACAGCCGAACCGGAGTTCTTGAAGAAAAGGGATCAGGGACCGGCATTTCTCTAGATCTGGGAGGTCGGTTCAGTTATCCACTGCTATCGAGTTTCGAGATCTTCCTGGAGGCCAGCTATGCCTACCAAGTCGTCAAGTCTATCTCTGGGCCTGGGAGAGAGGAAATGGATGGCAGAAGTTCAGCATGGGAAGGACGCTGGGGCATCAAAAGAGAGACCGTTTCGGCACCTTGGGCCGAGATCGAAACGGAGTTTCCCACAAGTTACAGACCGAATAACCCAGAGGAAGACAGGATTCGGGATTTCGAACTCGACCTCTCGGGTTTCCAGCTCAGACTCGGATTATCCTTCCGCTTCTAAAAATAGGGGTCAGGCACCCGTCTCCAGGGTTAGAAAAAAAGGGGACCTGGCACCTATTTCTGTAACCATCTTTACGTTTCGCAAGTCTAATACTATGAAGAGATACTTATGCTCCTTCAACCAAGTTGCAAACTCATGATTCTAAGGAGACTTAACAATGGATATAAAGACAACACCTTGTGCCTCGAGCCGCAGACAGTTTCTAAGGAACGCAATCCCAATTGGGACGTTCTTGAGTCTTAGACCTCCAAGCTTATGGGCTGTCTCACAATCCAAAGAAAAGGATGACACATCCCCAGCTAAGCACAAATTTTTTGAAGATTCGGAGATGTCTTTTAGCGCATTGTTTAAATTTACATTTCAAAATTACTATATTCCCTGTTTGGAACGTCTTGCTGGTGAGATCGGAAGGGAAGAACTTATCGAGATACTGAAAAGAATAAACTCAGAGGCTGTCGCCCAGCGTCAGAAAGAAAGCATTAAGAATCTCCCCAACACAAACTTTGAAACTTTCCTTGCACGTTCAAGGTCAGGGCTAAACAGATTCGTCAAACATGTTTTGACTTGGGAAGATGGTGAAAGAACGGCTAAATCTGTAAGGACCAAATTTACCGAATGCCTTTGGGCAACGACTTTTCGAGAGGCTAATGCTTCAGATATAGGATATGCCGCAATATGTTATCCTGATTATGCTGCTGCCAGTGCATTCAATCCCAAAATAAAGCTTATTCGCCCCACAACCCTGATGGAGGGGCATGACTGCTGTGATTTCCAGTACGTATGGGAAGAATAGTTTAATTCGGGCTACCCTTACGTTAGAAATTCGCTGGGGATATCCTTAATCCGCGCGATGTCCAAGATCTTACCACGCACATCGAATCCCATAGCACAATGCACTCCACAACTCATACAATCGCTGCATGGAATAGCTGATACGTCGACCTCCCTCAACGTCTCCTGTGCCAATCCTGTGTTCCTGTATCCATATGCGTACATATAGCTCCGCATGAAAGCGGGAATGTCCACATCCTTTGAGCACTGTCTCCGGCATTCATCACACTGCTGACAATAAAGCCCTCCTAGCGCCTCACTTTCACCCAGACGCAGATCCTTCATTTCCTCTGGCGTCAATGTCAGGTCTTCCATCACAGAGATATCAGCTTCCAGCTGATCGAATGTTGTCATTCCCGGGATTGATGTGTGAACATTCTTATCCTGCAAAGCCCACTTGAGCGCGGCTTTCATGTTGATCGGCTGTTGTTTTTCCTTGTCCCAATACACACCCGCCTGGGTCTTCATGGCCACGATCCCCATTCCGATATCCGCAGCTTTAGCGATCGCTTTCTGGAGTTCCGCTCGATTGTTCTGTTTAAAATTGTATGCTGTCAGAATTACATCGTATGCTTTGCTCTCTATGGCGGCTTCTATGACTTTGTGTTCGTTCTTGTGAGTGCTGAATCCTCCGAAGCGGGTTTTCCCCTCCTTTTTGGCTTTTTCCAGGAATTTCAGGGCTGGTTCGCAAAAGACGACTTCTTTAAGTGAGATATTATGGATGTAAAGAATATCCACATAATCCAATCCCAAACGCTTGAGGCTGACATCAAATTTTCTCTGGAATGACTCCACGCTGGTCTCCGGGAGAAACATTCCTGTTTGTCGATCCTTCGGGTAGGGAATCTTTGTTCCGATCACAAAGGAGTTCCGGTCGCGGTCTTTAATGACTCCTCCGATCATCTCTTCGTTCTTGCCCCTCTGGTAACCCCAAGCTGTATCCAAATGAACGATTCCAGCGTCGAGAGCTGCCGCCACAAGATTGGGATTATCTGCGTTCATTACCCCCATGCTTACGATTGGCATTTCCAATCCGGTTTTTCCCAGTTTCCTATAAATAAAATTCTCCTTGTTTCCAGTCCCTGGGGAGGCACCTCCGTTTTCACCCTTTAAATAAGAGGGGAGGACTGCTGCTCCTACCAAGCTGCTCGCTCCTGCCTTGATGAAACTTCGTCTTCCAATACGTTTTGTGTCTTTCACTCTTAATGTCTCCTTCCCTAGCAAATAGCCATCTATTCGGCCCTTACAAAATTGTTCTTCTAGATTCTCTATATAACTTATTATTTAAATAAACTTTAATATGTCAATAAAAACCTTGATTCAAAAGAAAAATTGGTAAAAATAGACAGATCTTTCTGTTGGTCTGATTTATAAAGAATTCAGGCTTTGGATTTTAGGTCAATACTTTTTTCAATTAATCAAGCTGGAAGAATTCGTTCGCTGTAAGCTTGGACCATTTTGAGCTTGTGGGTGGCCTCAATGGTTCGAACTGTCGTATTTGTTTCTCAGGTAGACGCTCCTGTGGTCCTGTAGTGGGGGTCATTTGAGTCACAGGTTTCACAATTCCTCCCATGGCGTTCTCCGAGAAAAGATAATAGTCGCCGTCATGATCGATGATCCAGCCCTCATGGCGCCATCCCAGATGCCTGCCGGAGAAGGAATACACATTATCCCCCTCGAAGTAAGCCACCGGTTCGCCGGAATACAGGAAGAGATGAACATAATCTTCGCAGTAAACGACCGCTAATCCCGATGAATCATAAAAATTCATATTCAATCACCCCGTACGCCCGATTACTTTCGGAAACGTTAATGTTGTCTACCTTTAATTTAGTCGAATTTCGAAGGCCTTACAAGAGAGAAAAATAAGGATTCACTCATTTATTTGTGAAAGAACCGTTTTGTAAACGGTTCGTTCGTGTAACGGACCTGGCATGTTCCGGTCTTTCAACTCGTCCTGATATCGATTTTATTTGTTTAATTTCAATAGGTTAGATTAAATAAATGTTTATCGTCATGATTGACGGGGAAAGATTCATGTGTTAAAAGGAAGGGTGATTTTGGAGTCAACCTTCGGGAGTAAGTGATTTGGCGAAGACCTGGTTCACGCTGCATGTCAACGGGAAAAAGCGCAGGGTGAAGGCTGAGCCCGATGAACCCCTGCTCTGGATTCTCCGGGATGACTTTGATCTCACCGGAGCGAAATTCGGTTGTGGAGTGGGGGAGTGCGGAGCCTGCACTGTGCTCATAGACGGTGTAGCGCGTCGGTCCTGCAGAGTGCATGTCCAGCATGTCGCCTCCGGACAAAAGATCGTCACCATAGAAGGATTGGGAACAACGGAAAACCTTTCTCTACTTCAAAAGGCCTTTGTCGAGCACACAGCCTTCGGCTGCGGTTTTTGCACACCCGGGATGATCGTCGCTGCAACAGCCCTCTTGGCGCATAATCCGAATCCTTCACGGGAAGAGATCATCGAAGCCATGGATAATAATCTCTGCCGCTGCGGCTCGTATCCAAATGTCATCGCAGCCGTTTTGGCCGTCGCCAACAGCTCAAAGCCTTCTCCATAGAATATGCGATAAAAGAAATGGAAGTCACACGCCGCGAGTTCCTCAAGTCCTTGGGGAGTTCATGTCTCCTTTATGTTGTGGCTTACATTCCCGGTCAAGGACAGCAGAGTATTGATACCGAGCTCTGGTCTGCGGATAACGAGGATATTGAATGCCGGTTTTATGCATTGGACACAAATTACTTCGATTGCTTTGCTTTTCATGAAGATGGCCGAGTAACGGTTTTCACGGGCCGCACGGAGATGGGACAGGGATTGAGGACAGTCCTCACTGCCCTTGTGACCCAGGGATTGGATATACCGAGCGATCGTTTGACCATCATCCTTGGGAATCCAGATGTCTGTCCCGACCATGGACCCACAGTCGGTAGTTCTGCGACCGAGCAGGTTGCCTGGGGAATCTGGGAGGCCTGCTTCGAGATCCGAAAGGACATCATCCGGAGGGCTGCGAAATCACACGGTATGTCGGTCAAAGACTTGGACTATAAGGGAGGAGTCATTCGATCGAAAAGAAATCCGAAACAAGCCGTAAATCCTGTGAAAGAGGGGAAGCGTAAGATCGTTTACATGGCTTTTGATCCGCAAGCATCTTCCTCTAATCGAGAAACGCCCGAATTTAAAGATCTTGGCCTTTTTAACGTCGATGCCGAGTCGATCGTGACGGGCACTCTGAAATATGCGGGTGACCTCAAATTGCCGGGAACATTCTATGCAGACTGGTATATTTCTCCCTATCACTGGAAGCTCACACGCCTCAAATCAGTGGATCTTGCCGGAGCACAAGCCACTTCCGGAGTTGTGAGAGCGGAGCGGATCGGGAATAAAGTTGCGGTTATTGCCAAGCGCTACAAAGATGTTGTTAAGGCCATCTCAAGAGTTAAGGCCGTATGGGAAAAGCCCCAACGCTCCAAAGCTCTGCATGTTGAAAATGAAATCCGTCGAGGAGCCATCCTTCAAGAGATCAAAGAACAGACCGGAAACGTCGACACAGGACTGGCATCGAGCTACAAAAGAATCAGTGAAACATACAGGACTCATTTCACGGCATGGGCACCGATTGAAACATATGCAGCCCTCGCAAACATGAATCCAGGGGGGAATGAAGTCACCATCTGGTCTGGATCTCAGTATCCTCACAGAGTGAGAGAACTGGCCTCCCCCTACCTCAATCTTCCTGAATCATCTATCCACTTCATCAACACTCCCATCGGTGGGGCCTTCGGGGGGAAGGTCGCCCCTCCTGTTAGCCAGGAAGCGGCCGACCTTTCCAGAAGAGTTGGAGCGCCTGTTAAAATCATCTACAGCCGAAAGAATCAATTCCAAATGAGAGGATTGTATAAACAGGCCTGTGTCTTCGATTTTGAATCAGGGGTCGGGACAGACGGAAGATTACAGGCAAGAAAACTCGATATATACCAGGACCTGGGTGAAGGTACGCGGGATACGTATGCCGCCCCTCATATCCTCATCAAACACTACAAGACGGAGATGCCGTTCTATCAGGCCAATACTAGAGGGACCAGTTATGTCCAGATCGGTTTTGCCCAAGAAAGTCATATGGATATGGTCGCTGAAGCGGTGGGCTATGATCCCTTTGAGTTTCGCCGCATCAACGTGGCCGTAGAATCTTTTGTTCCGCTGGTCGATGCATGTGCGGCTATGATCCAGTATCCAAGGAGCGGACTCGGCCCCGATGAGGGGATCGGCATCGGGCTCTGCAATCATGGTATCAGACAAATGGGTGTTGCCGCTGCCCATGTGAGAGTCGACCGTAAAACAGGAATGGTCCATGTTAAGGAAGTGTGCTTAGCCGTCGACATCGGCACAGTCATCAACCAACACACAGCAACCGCCACTCTTCGAGGTGGGATCATATGGGGGCTTGGTTGGATTCTTCGGGAAGAGATAAAACTTGACGGTCATAGCGTTCACACAGAGTACCTGACGGATTATGGTGTGCCGCGTTTTTCAGATACTCCCGCGATCAGGCTTCAGTTTCTCAACAATGAAAGTCCCGGGAGACCGAGAGGGTGCGGAGAGTTGCCCGTTATTCCCACGGTCGCTGCGATCGCAAACGCTGTGTATCATGCAATCGGTGTGCGCTTTCACACAACTCCCATCACTCCGGAAAAAGTTCTCAAGGCTCTCGGGGAGACCTGAGATCCGGTAGCATTATCTTACTTCTATTCACCATCGTTTTGGTCTCTTAGTCTTCTTTGGCCTCTTCATCGTCGTCTTCGTTGTCATCATCATCATCATCATCATCATCATCATCTTCTTCATCATCATCATCATCTTCTTCTTCTTCTTCTTCTTCTTCTTCGCGTTCACCATAAAGGACTTTGAGCTTGGCTTCTATGAGCTCATCGTGTCGCAGCCGCAAAAGATCGGCCAAAACATGCACATAGTGGTCTTCGTATTTGTCCAGTTTATCGTCGGCATAGATGATCTTCCAGGCCGCCTCGATGATCTTCATTTTCTCGTCTCTCGAGAATTTCTGGTTGATCACATTGGTGAACTCCCAGAGGTCTACACTGTCTTCCCTCTTTTCCTCTGATATTCTCATCAGGTCACTGATGGCATCTTCGGGAATGTCAAACTCGTGTTTGAGTATCGCTTTAGTTGTTTCTTTTTCGATACTGCTAAAGTCGAAATCAAATTTGGCCACTTCGAGCAGAATGACGCAGGTCGCCACCTGAATCCTGTCGAATCCTTCCATTTTCTCGACTTCAGGTTCGACTATAAGGCTTTTAAGCAATCTTTCCTTCCAGCTGCGCATAGTCATTATCCTTAGGCTAAAATCCTAATAATCCATGATAGTCAGTCCACTTATTCCAGTCAACCTTTCACAAGTGGTTCCTATCTGTTAAAATTTATAGGCGAAACGCTAGATCTCCTATGGAGGGCGTAAACATATTTTACTGAGTGACTTAAGTGTTCTTGATTTCAGTCATATTTCTATCGTTCAAACAGAATTCTTTCCCCGAAGAATCCAATATTTTGTACAAATGGCATAAAATCGGCTGCAAAAAAAAGGGAGGGAAGACACGCCAATGAAAAAAATCATCGCAGGAGTGTTTGCACTCTTTCTAGTGCTCGGTTTAGTGGTGAGCAAAAACGTCAACCTGCCCAGCACTGATGGGCTATTGCTTTCGAGGAATGTCCTCGTCAGCCATCCTGGGAATATTCGTCCGGAAGAGGTGACGATCTGTATCAATCCCACAGATCCGCTCAATGTCGTTGCGGGATCGAATCTGGATTTCTATTATTACTCCACGGATGGGGGGTACACCTGGACGGAAGGCCGTTTGGAATCTTCTCTGGGCGTTTGGGGGGATCCATCGGCCGTTTTTGATGCGGAGGGGAATCTGTATTACGGGCATCTATCCGATCCTGTGGATGGCGATTTTATCGACCGGATCGTTGTCCAGAAATCGTCCGATGGAGGCCGCACCTGGAGTGATGGAGCAGGCATTGGATTAAATCCACCCAAAGACCAGGATAAAGAGTGGCTCGCCGCCGATCATACGGACTCTATCTACAGGAATTCCATTTATGCGGCCTGGACAGAGTTTGACCGCTATGGAAGCCCTGATCCTGAGGACCGGACGCGCATCCTTTTCTCCTATTCCCGAGATTTTGGTGAAAACTGGTCCGATCCAGTGGTGGTCAGCGATGTAACGGGAAACTGTATTGATTCGGATGATACTGTGGAGGGAGCGGTGCCGGCTGTAGGGCCTGAAGGTCAAGTCTATTTAAGCTGGGCAGGCCCGCTGGGCATTGTTTTTGATAAGTCTTTGGACGGGGGGCAGACGTTTGGGGATGATATTTTTGTGGATATTATGCCCGGTGGATGGGATCTCTACATCCCGGGGATATACAGGTGCAACGGTATGCCGGCGACGGCCTGCGATATCAGCCATTCTCCGCATCGAGGCAATATCTACATCATGTGGTCCGACCAGCGGAATGGGATCCACGACACAGATGTATTCTTGGTAAAGTCTACCGATGACGGTAAGACTTGGGGACCGATCAAAAGAGTGAATGACGACCCTCCCGGGAAACAGCAGTTCTTTCCCTGGATGACGATCGATCAAACCACAGGGAACATCTATGTGGTCTTTTATGATCGCAGGGACTCCGGGGATTTTTCAACCGAGGTTTATCTGGCCAGGTCGAGCGATGGGGGAGAGACGTTTCGGAACTATAAGATCAGTGAGTATCCTTTCCGGTCTGTGAGCGGGATATTTTTCGGCGACTATATTAATATCGCTGCAGATGACGGGAGAATTCATCCCATTTGGGCGCGGATGGATGGTATCGATCTGAGCATTTGGACGACTGTTATCTTTGATAATGTCCCATAGCTTCATCTATCTTCGAATAAATAGCAAAGAGTACGGAATGAAAACCAAGCAAAAACGAATTTTTACTGTTGTTCTAGCAGGTTTTATTGCAGTCTCAAGCGCGTCTGCCCAGGAGTCTCAGACAAAAAAATTGAAGCTGAGAGGATCCCTTCAAGCCATCGATCCACAAAAAGAGCCTCAATACGAAGACGTGGCTTGGAGGCGATTGCAAGTGGAGCTTTTCGGCGGCTGGGCATCATTGAAGCCCGCGGACCTCAATCTGAGGGCGCCCTATGATACGCAATATTTGGCCAATTTGAAGGATTATTATAGCTCATACTATCCTGATACAGTGCAGAGTTCCCCCTCCGGTGATTTTAAGTCCGTGGAATCGTCTTTTCCCATGGGAATTAGAGTCAGATACAGGGCCAGCCGCCTGCTCTCGTTTTCGCTGGGATTGAAATATTTCTCGAAAAACCAGACTTCGGAGGTATCGGCCGAATTCCAGGCGAGTGGAAGGCGTCCCCATAATCTTCGGTACGCTTACACAAACTATTCAATTTCTTCAAAGGCCTGGATTCCAATTCTTGGTGTTCACTTGTCTATCGGTCAATTGGAACCCGTCAATTTTGAATACTTCCTTTCGGGCGGTCCCATGTTTGCCGAATGTGGATACCGAATAGAGACAGAACAAGTGTACTCCCGGTATGGAAACGTCTACAGGATGTACGAGACTGACTATGATGCTGCCGGTGATTCCATAGGATTGTCGTTGGAAACAGGATTAAGGATCAATCTGGAGATCAAAGGCGGTCTTATGGCGTTCTGTGAGGGCGGATATGCCTACCAGAAAGCTAAAAATCTCGAGGGGCCGGGCAATTTTGTACACTACTATTATCGGGATGCAAACACAAAAGAAGTTTCCGATAACCTCTACTGGGAAGGGTACTGGGGAGTGAAAGAGACTGAAGAGTTTCCACCGCTTCCGTCCAACGAGTGGGAAAAGGACGATGAGAGGGTGCGGGAATTTAGTCTCGATCTGTCGGGTGTTTTTTTTCGAGTGGGGATTTCTTTTCAATTTTCGCTTTAGAAAGTCCCGTTAAATTTTGATCCGCAACTCTTTTATCATCCTCCATTATTCATTCATCTTGACGGCCAGTTGAAATTCCATTACATTCAGTGAACGGGCTTCTGTTGTTGAGGGAAAGCCTGGCTGATTTATATTTAAGAGTGGAGGAACCATGCTTAAATTCATCCTGCAAAGAGACCCCTTTACGGGCGAGGAATACATTGAGGTCCCTTTTAAGGGAAGACGCCTGGTCGAGCACCCTATGTACAACAAAGGGACGGCCTTTTCGGAGGAGGAGCGGGAGACTTTTGAGCTCACGGGATTATTCCCCGAGCGGGTTTCGAACCTGGAAGTTCAGACGAAGAGAAGTTACGGACACTTTAAGGCGAAAACGACGAACCTGGAGAAGTACATCTATTTAATCTCCTTGCAGGATCGGATAGAGACTCTTTTCTACCGCCTGCTCGTCGATCATCTTGAAGAGATGCTGCCGATCGTGTACACACCTACAGTTGGCGAGGCCTGTATGCGATTCAGTCATATCTTTCGGCGTCCGCGGGGTTTGTATGTCACCCCGAATAACATCCATAAGATCGATAAGGTACTTTCCTGTGCACCCTTTTCGAATGTGTCGCTTATTGTTGTGACTGACGGAGAGAGAATCCTCGGGTTGGGGGACCAGGGCGCAGGGGGCATGGGTATCCCGATCGGGAAGAGCACTCTTTATGTGGCTGCTGGTGGAATCCATCCGGCCTACTGTCTTCCGGTTCTGATCGATGTGGGGACGAATAATGAAGATGCATTGAAGGATCCGCTCTATATCGGAGTGAAGAAAAAAAGGCTTGTGGGTGATGAGTATTACCAGATCATCGAACAGTTCGTGCAGGGCGTGAGGAGGGTTTTCCCGAGTGCGGTGATTCAGTGGGAAGATTTTGGCAAACACCATGCATATCCTTTACTAAAGCGATACCGGAACAGGGTGTGTTCTTTTAACGATGATATTCAAGGCACGGGAGCTGTGGCAGCTGCGGCACTGCTTTCGGCGATGAAGATCAAGGGTGAAAGATTGAGAGATCAGAGGATCGTTATCTTCGGGCAGGGTCAGGCCGGAATCGGCATCGCCAACCAGTTGTTGACGGGCCTTTTAGAGGAGGGATTGCGTGAGAAAGACGCCAGAAACCTGATCTTTGGTGTCGATAAAGACGGACTTCTTCTCGAAGGGATGAGTTTCAGCGAAGAGCAGGAGCCCTGGTTAAAGTCGAGGGAGCTAACCGCTGAGTGGAAGGTCCAGGACAGGAATAGCATCTCGCTTTTAGAGACGGTAGTGAACAGTAAAGCAAGTGTGCTGATCGGCGTGACAGGACAAGCGGGTGCTTTTTCTGAGGAGATTATGACCTCTCTGGCCCAGAACACGGAGATACCCGTAGTCCTCCCATTATCCAATCCCACAGCCAAGTCGGAGTGCACGGCAGAGTTTGCCATGCAGGCGACCAAAGGCAAGGCATTGTGTGCAACCGGGAGTCCATTCTCGCCGGTTAAAGTGGCTGGAAAAGACAGAGTGATCTCCCAGTGTAACAACCTTTTTGTGTTCCCGGGTATGGGTTTGGGGGCCCTGGTTTCGGGCACCCCATTCATCACAGACCAGATGTTCATGGCCGCATCGCGTGCTGTGAGCGAGATGGTCACAGATGATGAGCTCAAGGCAGGCCAGATTCTGCCGAAGATTGCGGATATTCGCGCTGTTTCCGCGCAGGTGGCTTTGTCCGTCGCCAAAGTGGCCAGGGAAACAGGGCTTGGGCTGCGAGCTGAGGACGACCGCCTGTCCGCCATGATCAGCAACGCCATGTGGGATCCCAGGTACCTCCCCCTCCGCTACATTAAACCCGAGACCACTTATTAGATTATCAGGGGTGGTATTAGATTATTAGGGAGGGGCCTCAGTAAGTTGTTGATTATGAACAAATAATCTAAGATTTGACCTCCAAAATTAGCCTTAGAATTCTGATTTTGCACCCAAAAATGCCACTCTAAGCGGATCAGTCTCGATATCTAATCGGGTCTATTTTTAGTGTTAGAGGAATCGTCTCGCAGATTTAGACAATTTCTAGATTTTTATGTGGAAGAAATAGTAGTATTAGAGTTAGTTATCCGTATGATTATGAAATGAGGAGGGGAATAATGACCAATGAAAAAAAATTAAACCGCCGCGAGTTTATCATTATGAGCTCATTGGGAGCGACAGCCCTTGGTATGGGGATGAAAGGTGAAGGCGCGACAGTGGATGGAGTGAGGTGGAAAAAGACAAAAACAAGTCCCAACAATGCCATCACCGTCGGTATGATCGCAGTCGGCGCCCGTGCTCATGACCTCATGGAGAGCATAAAACGGATAGAGGGAACAGAAATCGTCGCCGTGTGTGATGCCTACAAAGGCAGAGTAGAAAGAGCCATTGAAAGGACCGATGGTCGTGCAAAGGAGTATACAAATTATAAGGAGATCATTTCAAACCCAAATATCGACGCAGTTGTTATATCGACGCCGGATCATCTCCACAGACAACAAATCATCGATGCATTGAATGCCAGAAAACATATCTATATCGAGAAGCCGATGACGTACAGCATAGAAGAAGGCGTACAGATCATCAATGCGGCTAAAAATAATAAGGTGGCTTTTCAAGTCGGAAGCCAGGGAGTCAGTTCTGTTTTGTCCCACAAAGCAAAAGAGATCGTGGCATCCGGTCGTTTAGGTCAGGTCACCATGGTCCGTGCCTACTACAATCGCAACACAGCTAGCGGTGCTTGGATATATCCTATCCCCCCCGATGCGTCACCCAAAACGGTGAACTGGGAGATGTTTCTCGGCGATGCACCAAAACATAATTTTAGCCTTGAACGTTTCTTCCGGTGGCGCTGCTACAAAGATTATTCTGGAGGAATCGCCACAGACCTTTTTGTCCATCTCTGCAATACCATCCATTACATCATGGGTGCTAAAATGTGTTCGAGCGTTATGGCCATGGGGGGATTGTACCGCTGGAGGAAA